>CAYYLW010000130.1:0-7593 GCA_964472465.1 uncultured Oscillospiraceae bacterium
TCCTTTTCTCTTTTTATTTTTCTTTCTGTCCAATATGTATTGTAGTTCTACACGCGAAATGGCGCCTTGCCCCTGCATTCTCCTTGCCACTCCCCGGGGCTCTGTGTTATAATCGGTTCTTAATAGCGGCATAGGGGCGCCTGCCACAAAACCGCCGCTGGCAAAATATATGTGAGAAGGAGAATGCCGGTTGCTACAAGATTTTTTCGGAGCGATTTTCGGTTCATTTATGTCCTTAACCGCCGTCGGGGCCATCAAAATGCTGGTGATGTGGGCCATTGGGGGCACGCTGATTTTCTTGGCCATCAAGAAAAATATGGAGCCCGCCCTGTTGCTGCCCATGGGCTTTGGCGCCATTTTGGTCAACCTGCCGTTTTCGGGGGCCATCACCCAGGTGATTGATGGGGCAACGGAAGTGGGCCCCTTGAGTGTGTTGTTCGACGCGGGCATTGCCAATGAGCTGTTCCCGCTGCTGCTTTTCATCGGCATTGGCGCCATGATTGATTTTGGCCCCCTGCTGAAAAACCCAAAACTGCTGCTGTTTGGGGCTGCGGCCCAGTTCGGTATCTTTTTTACCATTTTGGTGGCGGCGGCCATTGGCCAGTGGTTCCCCGGCACCTTCTCCATCCAGGACGCCGCGGCCATTGGCATCATTGGCGCGGCCGACGGCCCCACCTCCATCTTTGTGGCCAACTACTACGGCACCAAATACATGGGGGCCATTTTGGTGGCGGCCTACAGCTATATGGCGCTGGTGCCCATCATCCAGCCGCCCTGCATCAAATTGGTCACCACCAAAAAAGAGCGGATGATGAAAATGCCCTACGAGGCGAGCGAAGTAAGCCGCCCCGTGCGCATCATCTTCCCCATTGCGGTAACGGTGATTGCCGGTTTGATTGCCCCGCGTAGCGTGGCGCTGGTGGGCTTTTTGATGTTTGGCAACCTCATCCGCGAATGCGGGGTGCTCAGCAGCCTTTCCGAAACGGCCCAGAACGCCCTGGCCAACCTCATCACCATCTTCCTGGGCATCACCGTGGCCGTCAAGATGCAGGCGGACCAATTCCTCACCGTGGAAACTTTGCTGATTATGGGCCTTGGGCTGGTGGCCTTCGTGTTCGATACCATTGGTGGGGTGCTGTTTGCCAAATTGCTCAACCTGTTCTGCAAAAACAAGGTGAACCCCATGATTGGCGCCTGCGGCATTTCGGCCTTTCCCATGAGCAGCCGGGTGGTGCACAAAATGGGCCTGGCGGAGGACCCGCAAAACTTCCTGCTGATGCACGCCGCCGGTGTGAACGTGGGCGGGCAGATTGCCAGCGTGATTGCAGGCGGGCTGGTATTGGGCCTGATAGCCAAATAGAAAGGGGAGACCGTTATGATTATACAGGCATTACAAGTGATGCTGTTTGGCATCATTGGCATCTTTTTGGTGATGGGCCTCATCATTCTAACCATCACCCTGCTGAAACAGTTTGGGGGGCGGAAGCCCCAGTAGCCTGCGTCTTGTAACCGGGGGCTATGTTCAGCATTTCCAATGACGCAGGCTATCCAGGGCCGAAACGTAGCCTTGCGCGCTTCCCCACCATACACCGCCCCGGCCCTGGCTGCGGGCGGTTTTGCGTTCCACCACAAAGAAGGAGCATTCTTATGAAGGATATTCTGCAAAAACTGCTTGATAATTGGCAGGAAAACCAGGCTTCGGTGCTGGTTTCCATCGTGGCAGAAAGCGGCAGTACCCCCCGGGGCGCGGGGGCCAAGATGCTGGTGTGGCAGGGCGGCGAGAGCCTTGGCACCATCGGCGGTGGCGCCATTGAGTACAGCGCGCAGCAATTGGCCGCCGGTGTGCTGGAAAGCGGCCAAAGCACCCTGCACGAATACAACCTCTCCCCCAGCGATGCGGCGGGCCTGGGCATGGTATGCGGCGGGCGGGCCACGGTGTATTTGCAATATATCCCCGCCACCAGCGCCAGCGCAAAAGCGGTGGCCGAAGAGGCCCTGGCCCTGCTGGAAACCCGGCGGCCCTTTGTGCTGCTTAGCGAGATAGAAAGCGGGGAAATGACGGTACTGCGCCCCGGCAGGCCGGGCCCCCTCCCCTATGAGGAGGTTCAAAACCCCAAAAGCCACCTGCTGGCCGCCGCGGGCCGCCAGTATTTGGCCGACCCCTTTGCCACCGGGGCGCGGGCGCTGCTGTTTGGCATGGGGCATGTGGGCGCAGAGCTTGTTCCGGTGCTGCACCGGCTGCATTTTACCACCCTGGCCATGGACGACCGTGAGGAATTTTTAACCCCCGAGCATCTGCCGCTGGCAGACGAGCGCCGGCTGGTGGATTTCCCTACGGCCTTTGCCGGGCTAGAGGTGCAGCAAGAGGATTATGTGGTGATTTTGACCCGCGGGCACAAGCACGACTATACCGTGCTATGCCAGGCCCTGCGCAGCCCCGCGCGCTATATAGGGATGATTGGCAGCCGCGGCAAGGTGGCCCTCACCCACAAGGCCCTGGCCGAGGACGGCTTTTCCAGCCAGGACATCGCACGGTTACACGCGCCCGTGGGCCTGCCGCTGGGGGGGGAATCCCCCGAGGAGATTGCCATCAGCATTGCCGCCGAGATGATCCGCGAGCGGGCCGGGTACAAAGAAAAATAAACCCCTCTCTTTAGGAGAAAACCATGACCCCCACCTGGATAGAACTGGAGGAGGCCCAGCGCCTTCTTTTGGAGAACACCCCTGCGCCCAGCGCCACCGAAGACCTGCCGCTGGCCGAAAGTTTGCACCGCGTTTGCGCCCACACCCTGCGGGCCGTGCTGCCCGCGCCGCCCTTTTGCCGCTCGCCGCTGGATGGCTTTGCCCTGCACAGTGCAGACAGCGCCGGGGCCAGCCTGCCCGTTGTGCGCAGCATTTTCGCCGGGGATGCCGCAGGGCCGCCTTTGCCGCGGGGCCAGGCGGTGCGCCTGATGACCGGCGCCCCCCTGCCCGAAGGGGCAGATTGTGTGGTGCGCCAGGAGGACACCGTGTTCGAAAACGGCCGGGTGCGGTTACAGGCGCCTTTGGCCAGCGGGGAAAACATTGTGCCCATGGGGGAGGATATGCCCGCGGGGCAAACCTTGATTGTCCAGGGCGAAAAAACCACCCCCACCGTGCTCAGCCTGTTGGCCGGGCAGGGCTTTACCACGGTGACGGTGTACCCAAAGCCTTGGGTGTCCATCGCCTCCACGGGAAGCGAATTGGCCGCCCCCGGCCAGCCTCTGCCCGAGGGCAAAATTTATGATAGCAACAGCCTGTTGTTGGCCAGCCGGGTGCTGGAAATGGGCGGGCAGCTGGCCGCCCGTACCGCCCTGCCGGACGAGCCGGGCGCCTTGCACGCCTGGCTAGACTGCCAGCTTAGCACCGCCGCCCTCACCATCACCACCGGCGGCGTTTCGGTGGGCCAGAAGGACTATCTGCCCCAGGTGGCCACCGCGCTGGGCGGGCAGGTTTTGTTCCAGGGCATCAACCTAAAACCCGGCGGGCCCGCCCTGGCGCTCTGCCGGGGGGGCCACCTCCTGCTCTGCCTTTCGGGCAACCCCTTCGCCGCGCTGGCCACCTTCGAGGTGCTGGCCGCCCCGGTGCTAAACAAACTGGCGGGCTGCGGCCACCCTGCGCCCAGCACGCTGCACGCCACCGCGGAAAACAGTTATTCCAAGCACAGCCCCGGCCGCCGCCTGGTGCGCGCCAGGCTTACGGGGGAAAAGGTGCATATCCCCCCCATGGGGCATGCCTCGGGGATGCTACACTCCTTCTGCGGCTGCAACTGCTTTGTGGATATGCCCGCGGGCAGCCAGGGCATCCTGGCCGGCCAGGCGGTAACGGTTATCCTGCCGGGCTAGCCGCCTGCGCCTTTACCGCCAAAAAGAGAGATTTCGCGCTCTTTTTTCTTGGCAAAAGCCTTGGCGGGGTGTATACTGGATGCTGATCTTGTAAACGGTCAACAGCCCTTTGGCTGTATCCGCAAACGTGAAGGAGGGTTTTCCATGCGTTCATTCGTAGATTCCATGAAGAAATATTCCCTATTCCGCTGCATTTTCTATCTTCTACTGGGCCTTGCCATGCTCATTTTCCCCGAGAGTATCATCCTGGTCATTGTGTACATCCTGGGGGCCTATGCCGCCGTCAGCGGCATCATCAGCATTATTACGGCCCGCAAAAGCGGCGGCAGTATTGTGGGGGGCATTTTGATGATTCTGCTGGGCGTTTGCCTGGTGGTGTTCAACGGGCTACTGCCCACCTTGTTCTTCACCCTCATTGGCCTGTTCATGATTCTAATTGGCGTTTTGCAACTGATGCAATCGTTCGCGGCGCGGCGCTATAGCGGCAAACTGAATGTTTTGCAGTTGATTTTGGGCCTGCTGGTGCTGGTGGGCGGCGTTGCGGGCATCATCAACCCCTTTGGCGGCACCACCGTGCTGGTGATGGTGTTTGGCGCTGTGGCGCTCATCATGGCGGTGAATGAATTCAGCCTGTACCTCAGCCTGCGCAAGGCGGGCAATACCCCCGGCAACCTCTAGCCAACACGGCGCAACTATGTTATACTGGGGCAAGCATCCGATATTGATTTAAGGGAGGAAGGCCTGTGAGCGATTTGGTATGTCCGTTCTTGTCCAGCGAGAGTATCGAGAAAAACTGCATTGAGGCGAACTGCGCCCTGTGGGCAAAAGGCGAAACCAGCAGCAATTGCAGCTTTTACAAGATGCCCAAAAAAGAGGTGGCACGGCTGGACACCCTCTCGGCCCAAATTGCCGAGATGCAGGTGCTGATGAACATGATAGTGGACAAACTGTAAGCAGTTTTTCTTTTTTGCCTTTGGTTTGCGTCAGACCTCCGGCTATTGGCTGGGGGTCTTTTCTGCGGAACAGGGCAGTGTATTTCGTTCTTGGGGAAGGATTTTCCTATGCTGGTCAGTGTACAAAACGTAACAAAAGGCTTTTTGGATGACGTGGTGCTGCGGGGTGTATCTCTGGAGGTGCACGCCAAAGACCGTATTGGCCTTTTGGGGGTGAACGGGGCGGGTAAAACCACCCTGCTGAACCTGATTGCCGGGAGCCTTGCGCCCGACGACGGGCAAATTTTACGCGCCCGCGGGCTGGAAATAGGCTATTTGCGACAAAACGAAGCGCTTGCGGCCGGGCGCAGCCTGGAGGAAGAGGCACGCAGCGCCTTTGCCGCGGCAGATGAAACCCAAGCCCGGCTGGACGCCTGCTGCGCGGCGCTGGCCGAAACCCCAGACGACGAAGACCTATTGGCGGAGTATGACCTGCTGCAAGACCGGCTTTTGGCCCTGGACGCCTACCAGATAGACACGAAAATCGACCGGATACTCACCGGGCTGGGTTTTGGCGGCTTTCCCCGCAGCACCTTGGTGGACACCCTTTCCGGCGGGGAAAAGATGCGCTTTGGCATTGCCAAAATGCTGTTGCGCAGCCCCGGGCTGCTGATACTGGACGAGCCCACCAACCACCTGGATTTTGCCATGTTGGGCTGGCTGGAAAACTATCTCACCGGCTACCCCGGCGCCGTGCTCACCGTCAGCCATGACCGCTATTTCCTGGATAAAATTGCCTCCTCCATCTGTGAGATAGAGCGCGGAAAGCTAAGCCGCTACACCGGCGGCTACAGCGGCTTTGTGGTGCAAAAAGAAGAGCGGCGGCGCAGCGAGGAGCGCGCCTACGAAAAGCAGCAGGAAGAAATTGCCGCCATGGAGGATTATATCCGCCGCAACCAGGTGCGGGCCTCCACCGCGGGCATGGCCAGCAGCCGTGTAAAGGCCCTGGAACGAATGGACAGGCTGGAAAAGCCCCCGCCCGAGGGCAAGGGCATCAGCCTGCGGTTTGATTATGATGTGGAACCCTTTTCCCTGATACTAAAATGTGAAAACCTGCGCGCCGAGGTGGGGGAAGGCCCCAGCGCCCGCACCCTGTTTTCCGGCGTGGAGCTGGAGGTGCAGCGCGGGGAAAAATTAGCCCTGGTGGGGCCAAACGGGGCGGGCAAATCCACCTTTCTCAAGGCCATTCAGGGGCTATTCCCCTGTGGGGGATTGGCCCGCTGGGGGGGCAACGTGCGGCTGGGCTATTTTGACCAAGAGCTGGCCGGGTTGCCCATGGAAAAAAGCGTGCTGGAGGCCGTGCACAGCGTATACCCTACCAAAACCGAATTTGAGATTCGCAGCGCATTGGGGCGCATGCTCATTTCCGGCGAGGATGTGTATAAAAAAGTACGGGAGCTGAGCGGGGCCAACCGGGCCAAGGTGGCCTTTACCATTTTGCAAATGCGCCGGGCCAATGTGCTGATACTGGACGAGCCCACCAACCACCTGGATTACCGCGCCAAGGAGGAACTGGAAACCGTGTTGCGGCAGTTCCCCGGCACCTTGCTTGTGGTGAGCCATGACCGCTATTTCCTGCAGCAGGTGCCCAGCAGCATACTGGAATTGACCAGCGTGGGTTTCACCCGTTATGAGGGCAATTATGACGAATACCTGCTACAAAAACAGGCCGCCGAAAATGCCACCCCCGCCGTAAGGCAAACCACTGCGGCCCAGCAAAGCCCCAAGACCCAAAACCCCAAAGAGCGGCGGGCCGCCGAAGCACAAAGGCGTAGCCGCATGAAGGCGCTGGAAGAGGAAATTGCGCGTTTGGAAACCGCCATCGCCGCGGCCCGCGCCGCCATGGCAGACCCCCAAAACGGCAGCGATTATGAACTGCTGGCCACTTTGGGCACCCAGCTTGAGGCCGACACCGTCCGCCTGGATGAGGTGAGCGAAGAGTGGCTGGCGTTTACCGAGGAATAGACGCGCCCACTGGTCCCTCTGGTAGCCCCTTCTCCCACAAGCAAACCGAACACAGCATAAAAAACAGCAGTCCAGCCTAAACAAGGCCCCAAACCGGGAAGTGTCTCCCAGTTTGGGGCCTTGTTCTCTATCTTAACAATTCTTAAACCAATTGCATAACGGAAAGCATGGCGTTTGCCGTTTAGGCCCTGCCGCTAGGCACAGGGTGGCTGGCACCGCTAACAAGGGCACCACACATAACTTTCCACTTTCCACTGCTCTTACTCAGGTTTTCCGGCGGCCTTGTAGGTCTCGTTCACCACACGCTCCACGGCGTTTAGAATGTTCTGGTAGCCGGTGCAGCGGCAGAGGTGGCCGGAAATCAGCTTGCGCAGTTCCTCGCGGGTGTATTTCTTGCCACTGCCCACAATCTCCACCGCCGTCATAATCAGCCCGGGGGTGCAAAAACCACATTGAACCGCGGCTTCGTCCACAAATGCCTGTTGCACGGGGGAAAGCTCGCCGTTTGGCCCGGTGATGCCCTCCACGGTAAGCACGCTGTGCCCGGCCGCCCATACGGTGAGGTAGATGCAGCTATCCACACTTTTGCCGTCTATCAGCACGGTGCAGGCGCCGCACTCCCCCACCTCGCAGCCTTTTTTCACGCTGGTAAGCCCCAGGCGGTTGCGCAGGGTATCGGCCAGGGTCTCCCGCTCATCAATGGCAAGCTCGGTACGTTTGCCGTTCTCGATCGTCTCGATAATTCTCTCTGTACGGCCGCCCCGCTGGCGTTG
>CAYYLW010000131.1:0-7542 GCA_964472465.1 uncultured Oscillospiraceae bacterium
CGGTTTCTACAAAGAGACCCCGAAGCTGGACATTGAGCGCCTGAAAGCCATCAACGCGGCCACTGATGTGCCGCTGGTGATGCATGGCGGCAGCGGCATCCCCGAGGATCAGTTGGCCGTGGCCTTCCGCGAAGGCATCAACAAATTCAATGTGGGTACAGAGTTCTTCTACCTGTACTACCAAACCATGAAAGAGTTTTGCAGCGCCGGCCACCCCGATTTCTTCGACCTGCCCCTGCTGGTGCAGGAGAAGCTGATGGATTACCTGCGCCAGAAGATGCTGCTTTCCGCTATTACCTACTAGCCCAGCAGCATAGACGCAACAACAAGGCCGCCCAGGGAAAAACCCTGGGCGGCCTTTGGTTTTGCCACGTTCACTTTCCACTGTCAACTATCCAGCGCCAGCAGGGCGGCCTGGGCCAGCAGGGCACTGCCCACGGGGGCGGCGGCGGGGTCTGTCCAAAAATCGGGGCGGTGGAGGGGAATTTCTTCGCCGCCGGGCTGCATGGCCCCCAGTTGGTAGTAGAAAATAGGCATGTGCTGGCCGAAGATGGCAAAATCGTCTGAGCCCAGCATGGGCGGGGGCTGTAGCACGTGGTCGGCCCCCACCACCATCTCGGCGGCTCTGGCCGCGGCGGGGTATAGGCTGGGGGCGTTGTGCAGCGGGGGCACATGGGGAATGAATTCCACCTCGGCCGTGCAGCCGTAGGCGGTTGGCAGGCTTTCGGCCAGTTCCTTCACCCGCTGTAGGGCCATCTGCGCGGTGTCGGCGTCCAGCGCCCGCACCGAGCCGCTCAGCGTCATGGTGTCGGTGACAAAAAACTCATGGTCGCCCGCGTGCAGGTTGTACACCGCGCACACCAGGGCCTTGCGGGGGTCGGCGTTGCGGCTGACGATGGTTTGGATGGCCTGCACCATGGCCGCGCCCGCCACAATCACGTCGATGCATTCGTGCGGGAAGCCCCCCTGGCCGCTTTTGCCTTTTAGGGTGATGCGGAAATGGGTTTTGCTGGCGGCCATGGTGGCGTTTCGCGCGCCCACCAGCCCTGCCGCAAACGAGGCGCTGTGCAGCGAGAACATCCCCAGCGGCTGGGTGGGTATTTTGTCCATAAACCCCTGGCGCATCATCTCGGCGGCGCCCTGGGTCACCTCCTCGGCAGGCTGGAACACAAACAGCACGTCCCCGGCCAGTTCGTTTTGCCTTTGTTTTAGTAGCCGGGCCGCGCCCAGCGCGCAAACGGTGTGCAAATCGTGCCCGCAGGCATGCATCACCCCCGGCACCTCGCTGCGGCAGGCTCCGCCGCCTTGGTCGTGTTCGGCAATGGCGTCAATATCGGCGCGGATGGCCACCAAGGGGCCGGGTTTCCCGCCTTTTAAAAGGGCCACCAGGCCGGTGGGCATCCCCAGGTCTATTTCCGCCAGGCCCAGCGCCTGTATCTCGCCCCGGATGAGGGCGGTGGTCTGGGTTTCTTCAAAGCTCAGTTCGGGGTGGCGGTGTAGCTGGTACAATAGGGCGGTCAAGTCGTTTTGCATGCTAAGGGCGGCTTCATACAGTGGGTTCACGGTCTTCGCCTGCTTTCGTGGTAGTATTCCGGAAAACCGGATTCTTCTGCAATTGTACGCCTGCGCCCGGGAATCCACAAGGGCAAAAACAGGGAAATGGCATAGAAAAACCGCATACCCAAGGCGGCTGCCAGGGTATGCGGTATAGGCATGTTGCCCAGAAAGCGGTTATAGCCTGCTCCGTTCGTGCTTGCCCTGCAAGTGGCTGTCAATCTCACAGTGCAGGGTGTTTAAATCAATCTGCAAGCGGCAGAGGTCCTCCCTCGCTTGCCATTGCAGTGCCACCTCGTTTTCGCCGGCGGGCAAAGCGCTGAAAACGCCGCCAAAGGCGGGGTGCCGGTTGCGCAGGCGGATGAGGGAGAGCAGGCGTTGCACCACCGGTTTTTCACAGGCGCTGGCCACCTCTTCCTCGGTAAAGTTGTGGCGGTTGGCCTCGCGGTCGTCCCCGGTGGCTTTGCGGCGGGCCTCATCGTGTGTGCCGGCCAGCAGGCCCACATAGTAAAGCTGGGGAATACCCGGCACAAAAAATTGGATGGCCCGCGCCGCGATGTACGCGTCGTCGTTTTCCCCCAGCAGGCTGTAGTAGCTGCCGCAAATCTGGTGCACATCAAAGCCGCCGGGGCCCTTGTGCTCGTTTGATACCACCCGGGTGAAATGTGCCCCCCGTTTTTCGCAGGCTTCGCACACCTCGCGGGCCTCGTCGGTGTCCACCCAGCCGTCCAGGTCGGGCTTCACGGGCACACCGTCGTGGCAGTCCAGGGTGGTGAACTGGTTTTCAGGGCGGTCTTTCAGCATCCGGTACAGTAGGCGGCTGTTTTTGTGGTGCAGCAGGTGCAGCACCGTGTAGGGCAGCAAAAAGTCGTAAATCCAGTAGCCATGGCGGGCTAGGCGGTACTGTACGGCGGTTTCGGCGTGCACCTCGCACAGCAGTTCAATGCCCGCTTGCCCCGCCGCTTCTTTGGCCCAGTCCATAAACTCGTAGATATCCGGCTCCACCAAAAAGCAGGAGGTGCCCGCTTTTTTGATGGCATAGCCCACGGCGTCCAGCCGCACCAGGCCAATGCCATGCTGGGAAAAATGGGCGAAGATGTCCCGGAACATCTGCCGTACAGCGGGCTCGTTCACGTCCAGGTCAATCTGCTCAGAGGGTTCGGTCATGCCAAAGGTGGTCCAGATACGCGCGGTTGAGCCATCGCCCAGGGTGTAACAAGACCAAGGCTGTGCCCGCCGCAGGTAAATTTTTTCCAGGTCCTTGGCCACGGGCTGCCCCCCCGGCCAAATTTTGGTAAGCGGCAGGAAGTAAGCGGCATAGCGGCTGGCTGCCCCGTGGCGCAGATAGTCCTGAAACTGGGGGGAGGCTTTGGAAATGTGGTTCACCATCAAATCCACCAAAAGGCTGTGGTCTTGGCCCAAGGCGTCCATGTCGGCCCAGGAGCCAAACTGTGGCTCAATTTGGAAATAATCGATGGGGGCAAAGCCCCGGTCGCTCGAAGAGGGAAAGGGCGGCAGGATATGCAGCACCGGGAAATCACCGGCGAAGTGGGTGTTTAGCACACGGCGCAGGGCTTTTAAATCACCGCCCAGGGAATCGGCATAGGTGATGAGCTGCACCTGGTTTGGAATGGACATGGGAAAACGCCCCTTTCAATTTAGTGGCCCCGGCCCCGTTGCCGCCGTTACACCCAGCTTTGGGCGCAGGTGGTGATGGGGTTGCAGGGGTTTTGTAAGGCGCGTTCCATCTCCAAGGCAAGATAGGTGTCTTGCAAAGCCTCCCGCAGGGGGTAGAATTCGGCCCCCGTGTCCAGGTAGTCCCCCATTTTCAGCATGCAACTGGCCACCGCAATTTCGTCATCGTTCAGCCTGGCCTGGAAAAAGGGAGAACTGTACAAAAGGCGTTCACCCAAAAACAGGCCATAGTGGCTCCATTCTTGGTTGTTGTAGGGGCCAAAATCCACCCGGTTCAGGTTCTGGGTCACGGCATAGCCCTCGGCGGTGAGGTAACGTATGGTGAGGTCGTCTATCTCGCCGCGCAGGCCCTGCACCGTGAGCTGGCGGGTGCGCAGCAGGGAGTGGTACTGTGCGGGGTCGGAAAAATCGAAGAAGGCCACCTTGCCGCCTTCAAATTCCAGGCTCAGCCTATCGCGCGGGTAGTGGTGCTCGCTGCCGTTTTGGATGAGGCCTTCCCGGCCCAAAGTGTCGATGACGCTGAAATGGTAGCGCTTGCCAAACAGGGTGCAGTTCTGGAAACCGGCGCCCAAATAGCGCCGGATGATGCTGATGCCGTGGTAGCCGTGTAGGGCCGAGAGGTTGATGTTCTGCACCTCGCCCAGCAGCCCTTGGCAGAGGGCCTTTTCCCAGGCGGCGTAGAGGGGCTGCAAAAAATACTGCTCTGCCACCTGTATCTTGGGGCTGTGGCGGCGGGCGTTCTCCCACAGGGCGTTCAGTTCGTCCACACTTTCGGCGGGCGGGGTTTCGCACAATACCGGTACGCCTTTTTGAAACAACGCTTCCAGCACAGGGGCCAGGTGCCCCCGTGCGATGGAAAGCACGGCGTAATCGGCCCCCAGAGCCAACAGTTCCTCCAGGGTATTCACCACGGGCACATCGAAGCGCCGGGCGAAATCCCGGCCTTTTTCCGCGTCACGTATCATCACCCCGGCCAGTTCAAACAGGCCGGGCAGGGCTTTGGCAATGCGGATATAGAACTCGGCCCGCCAGCCGGAGCCGATGAGAACAAAACGTTTTTTCTTCACGAGGGGCACACTCCTTGGTTTGCTCTAGGGCACATCAAAGCCGCGGGAGGCCGCCAGCAGGGTGTACCATTCGTCGTAGCTCAATGTGAGTTCCAGCGCGCTTACGGCCGCACGGATACGTTCGGGTTTCATGCTGCCGGTAACGGCCATGATGCTTTGCGGCAGGCGCAGTACCCAGGCATACAGCAGGGTGTCCACCCCTATGCCGTGTTCTTTTGCAAGGGCCTCGGCGGCGCTGCGCAGGCGTAGGCTCTGTTCATCCTGCCCGGTGAACAGGCTTCCCCCGCCCAGCGGCGACCAAGCCATCAGCGGCAGTGCGCGACGCAGGGCGTCGTCGCCCAGGCCGTCGAACAGGATGTCCGGTGTTTTGGCGGAAATTTCCACCTGGTTCGTCACAAGGCGTTCCTTCATATGGGCCTGCAAAGCGTCGAAGGCGGCGGGGGTGTAGTTCGAAACGCCCACGCTCAAGGTCTTGCCGCTTTTCACAAGGCCGTCCAGCAGCTCGCCCAGTGCGGCGGGGCTAGCCAGTGGGTCGAAGCGGTGCACCAGCAACAGATCCAGGTAATCGGTGCCCAGCTTTTGCAGCGAGCGGTCCACCTCGGGCAGAATCCATTCGGCGGTGTTTGTATAGTACACATGGCGGTTGCCGCCGTCGGCCCCCGGAATGGCGATGCCGGTTTTGCTCACCAGTTTCATCTTGGCGCGCAAGGCGGGGTTTTTGCGCAGCACGGCGTTGCCAAACAACTCTTCCACGGTATACCCGCCATATACGGGGGCATGGTCAAAACTGTCCACCCCCATCTCCAGGCACTCTTCTGTAAAGCGCAGAATCTCGGCGGGGGAGAGCCCGGCCTCGGCAATGCGCATGCATCCGGCCACAATGGCCGAAAGGGAGACGTTTTGAGACAGTTCAATGGATTTCATCACGTTGGGATACCTCTCTTTTTTGCTTGCTATTATTCTTTTACGCCGCCGGTTATCAGCCCGGCGATGATGCGTTTTTGGAAGACGAGCACCAGCAAAATGAGCGGAACGGTGACCACGATGGAAGCGGCGGCCATGTCGCCCCAGGGCAGCTCATAGTTGCTGGGGAAGAGGGCGATGCCCACCGGCACGGTGCGCATGTTGTTGTCTGTCATGAAAGTGAGGGCGTAGAGGTATTCGTTCCAGGAGTTGATGAACACCAGCAGCCCGGCCGAAAACGCCGCAGGGCGGATGAGCGGGAACATGATGCGGAAGAAGATTTGCGCCCGGCTGGCCCCGTCAATGGCGGCGGCCTCTTCAAAACCCTTGGGAAGCTGGGAGAAAAAGTTGGTTAGCAGCCAGATGGCCAGCGGCAGCGCGAAGGTGGTGTGGGTGATGATCAGTCCCTGGTAGCTGTTCAGCATTTTCAGGTTTTTTAGGATGAGAAACAGGGGACTCACCGTGGCGATGGTGGGGAACATGGAGATGCTCAGCACCGCCATCAGGATGATTTTTTTGCCCTTAAAGCGCAGGCGGGCCAAGGCGTACGCGGCCGATGCGCCCACCAGGATGGCCAACAGGGTGGTGCAGGTGGCCACAATCATGCTGTTCAGCAGATAACGCTCGAAGGGGTGTTTTTGGAATACATTGATATAATACTGCACATTGATGCTGCTGGGAAACCATTTTGCGGGGATGGCCGCAATTTCGTTCAGGGGTTTTATGGAGGTGAGAAGCTGCCAAATAAAAGGCAGGAGTATCAGCCCCACAAAGAGCACCACAAATGCGTAGAAAAGGGCGCTGCCCAAGGTTCTTGTAGTTTTGGCCTTCAAAAAATCTCCCTCCCTTACAAATCGGTAAGTCTATCGCCCAAAAAGCGCATGTAGATAAGGCTGATGAGAAATACCACCACAAAAATCATCACAGCCAGCGCAGAGCCATAGCCAAAGTCTAGAAATTTCATCAGATGCTTGTAGGCATAAAGAGAGACACTCTCGGTGCCATTGGCCCCGCCCGTCATCACGGACACCAGGTCAAACACGCGGAAGGCGTCTAAAGTGCGGAACAGTAGTGCCACCAGCACAGTGCTTTTCACGGTGGGCAGGGTGACGCGGAAAAAACGCTGGAACACCCCGGCCCCATCTATTTTTGCGGCCTCGTACATCTCCTCTGGCACCATTTGTAGCCCCGCCAAAATAAGAAGCGCCATGTAGGGGGCCGTTTTCCAAACATCGGTAATCACCAGCGCCATGAAGGAGCCCCCATGGGTGGAAAGCCAGGCCTGGTAATGGTCGATAAGGCCCAGGCGGTAGAGGATGTCGTTGAACATGCCGTATTGGTCGTTGTAAATGAATTTCCACATCAGCGCAGAAACGGTGGTGGGAATGGCCCAGGGCACCAAAATGGAGGCCCGTACAAAGCCCCGCCCACGGAAGGCCCGGTTCATCACCAAAGCCGCGGCAAAGCCGATGACCAGTTCCAGCGCCACGGTGCACACCGTGAATTGCAGGGTGAACCAGATGGCCCCCTTCGCGCTGGGGTCCTTAAAAATATCCAGGTAGTTGGCCAGGCCAATGAAGGGATAACCGGAAGAGGGGTCTGTGAGAACCATCTCATGCAGGCTAAGCCAGAAGGTGCGCAGCACCGGAAACACCGCTATCACCGCCAGAATGATGAGGGCGGGCGCCATCATAATCCAGGCGTCCCGTGTTTCGGCGCGCAGTATGGAATAGTTTTTTGTCTTTTTACCCATGGTGAAAAACCCCCTCCGTCCCCCCAATATTGGGCACAGAATAAACGTAAAATTGTGCTATTTTTAAAAAGAAGAAAAAGGAAAGGGAGGCGCCGCGGCAAAACAACCGGGGCGCCTCCGGCGAATACAAACTATAGGGCTGCCACTTCTTCTTGCAGGGTGTTCAGGGCGTCCTCCACGCTAACGGTGCCGCTGAGGGCCTGGTGCACGTTGCGCTGGATAGCGTCGGACACTTTGGCATACTGCGGGCTCATCGGCCGGCTTTTGCCGCCCATGATGATGTCATAGAAATCGGCATAGAAGGGAATCTCCGCCAGAACGTCGGCGTCTTGGTACACGCTTTGCAGCACGGGGGGCTGGGCGGCGATGAGGGTGAACTCTTTCTGGGTTTCAAAACTGGACATGTAGGTAAGGAATTCCACGGCGGCGGCCTTCTGCTCGTCGCTAATGCTGGCGTTGATGACCAAATCCAGCCCGCCCAGGCAGGAATGTGGGTCTGTGCCGGCGGGG
>CAYYLW010000132.1:0-7479 GCA_964472465.1 uncultured Oscillospiraceae bacterium
AAAACCCTGCAAGACAACCTGCACAAGGGCCTTGAATACTGCAAACAATCGAAAGAAATGGGCGCCGACATTGCACTGTTTCCAGAAATGTGGAGCGTGGGTTACCAGATTCCAGAAGATAGGCGGCGGCTGGAAGAAGCGGCCATTTCTTCTGGCAGCGCCTTTATAAAGGCTTTTGCCACGCTTGCCAAAAACCTGGAAATGGCCATTGGAATCACCTTTCTTGAACAACATGCCCCGCAGCCACGGAATACGCTTTGCCTATTGGACCGCTTTGGCAACACGGTGCTTCACTACGCCAAGGTGCATACCTGCGATTTTGGCGACGAACGCCGGCTGACCCGGGGCGATGATTTCCATGTTTGTACACTAAATACCGCGCAAGGTGACGTAAAAATTGGCGCGATGATTTGCTACGACAGGGAGATGCCAGAAAGCGCCAGGATTTTGATGTTGAAGGGTGCCGAGATTCTTTTGGTGCCCAACGCCTGCCCCATGGAAATCAACCGCCTGGCCCAGCTACGCGCCAGAGCCTACGAAAATATGGTGGGCATCGCAACCGCAAACTACCCCGCCGGGCAACCTGACTGTAACGGCCATTCCTCCGCCTTTGATGGAATTGCCTACGGCCCCTCTGGTGGTGGTTCGCGGGATATGCTCCTCCTCGACGCGGGCGAACAAGAAGGCGTGTATCTGGCAAATTTTCCCATCGATGCGCTACGGGAATACCGGCACAGCGAAGTGCACGGCAACGCCTACCGTCATCCGCAAACCTACAAGCTGCTCATCGACGAACACATTGAGGCGCCTTTTATCCGGGCGGATTACCGAAAATAGCCCCGGCGGAGGACACAGTTCTGTTACCGTTTTCCTTGCCACTTTTTGTAACAAAGAAGAACCCTTTGGCAGAAGGGTTCTTCTTTGTTACCGGGCGGCCTATTGGGTTTTGGGTATGCCGTATTAAGATATCGCGTTACGCTTATTCTTCTGGTAGAAACAATACCCCTGGGCGGGGCGGCAGCCATTTTGTTTTTGGCCCAGGGCCAACCGCCCTCAGGCCTCCGGTACCGCCTTTGTCTTCTTGGCGGGTTCCTTGGCGTGCAGCTCCCCGGCCCATTCAAAGCCCTTTTTGGCCAAAAGCACCGCAATCACTTCATTGATAACGGCTGCCGCCGCGATTGTCCCCTGCAAAATTTTCGCCTCCTCTGGCGCTGGAACAGCCAAAGAGCTAACCGCAATACCGGTGAACACCAGCGACACCCCAGAGTGCGGCAGCAGCGTAAAGCCGAGATACTTCTTTATGGCACTGGGGGATTTGGTTGCCCATGCCCCTACAAACGCCCCGCTGTACTTTCCAATGGCCCGGGAGACGATGTACAGGGCGGTGAAGAGCCCCGCGCCCAAGATAAGATGGTAATCCAGCGGTGCACCCAGGTTCAAAATCACAACAATCAGCGCAAAGCCAAGAATTGGGTTATATTCCCGCAGCAGCATTTCCAAGCGTTCTTTGGGAAGGATGTTAGCAAATGCGGCAGAAAACGCCATCCCGATGAGCATAAAGTTGAGCATTGGTTCCGGCATAAGAAAACGGTTGCATAGGTAGCCAAGGGCTGCCGCCACCAGGATAAAACCGAGCAAAAGCACGAGGGAGGCTTTTGGCTTCCTCTCTTTTTTCAGCAGGAAACCTGCGGGTATGCCCACCGCCACGCCAAGCACAAGCGGCAAAATGGGCGTTAGCACAATGACCCACAGCGGCATCACCTGGGCGGAGATTTGTGCCGACACCAGGGAAAGCACCGTAAAAAACACCACTACCCCCACAATATCATCCAGCGCGGCCATGGGAATAAGCGTCCGGGTTACCGGGCCATCCGTTTGAAACTCCCGCACAATGGAAAGGGAGGGGGCCGGGGCCGTTGCCAGCGCAATGCCGCCAAAAATGACAGAAAGATACAGGGGAACACCCGTTAATGCAAACACCGCCGCAAAAACGGCCGACACCACCAAGAAGGTGCCCAAAGATTCCGTTAAGGTGGTAACGATAATTTGGCTGCCCGAACGTTTGATGTCCCGCCAGATAATCTCGGTGCCTATCATGAGGCCTACGCCGCATTCCAAAATGCGAACCCCCGCCTGAAACCAGTTTGCTTCCAGCACACCGGCATTTAGCAGGCCAAACGCGTGGGGCCCCAGCACCATCCCAGCCAGCAGCCAGCCCAAAATGGAGGGAAGTTTGAGTTTGGCCGTAAGCTTGCCAGCCAGCCAGGCCAGGCAAAACGCCACAAGAACACGCAGTATCTCTAACATCCCGGCGCACCTCCCGCAATGCCATACAGAAGAATTTCCATCGTCTTATAGGCCCTTTCCTCATAGGCAGTTGTTTTTGAGCGAAATTGAAGGTGAAGCGCATTTTGCATCAGATCAAAATAGTAAAACCCTTCCTCTTCGGATACGCCTTCCCGCAAGCGGAGTGTGGCCAGCATTGTTTGAAACAGGCCGCGGTTGAACGCGTCAAAATCCGTACGGATTTGTGCAAGCGCTTTGGCAAGATGGGACGGCGGCTGCAAAACCGCATCAAAGAATACACCCTCCAGCAGGGGGTGTTCCCTGAAAAAGCGGCTCCGTACTTCAAAATAGTGGTGCAGTATGTCCGCGGCCTTGTCCCGCTGTTCCATCTGCGCAAACGCGGCCATCAACCTTTCAAAGCACACCGCCACGCAGCCCAGGTACAATTGGTCTTTGTTTTTAAAATAGTGATACACCAACCCTTTTGAAAGCCCATTGGCCGCCAGCAAGGTGTTTAGGGAGGCCCCGGCATAGCCCTTTGTGCCAAATTCCTGTATGCCAGCGTTCACTATTTTCTCTCTACTCTGCCGGCTTTTTTCTTGTTGGTTCATGGCATAGCCCCTTTTCTTAATAGACCAGTTGGTTTGTTTTTATTATAACATAAATAGACCGATTGGTCTATTTAATTTTCATGCCCCTTACCGCACAAAAAAGCAGAACCCTTCTCGCACAGGGTTCTGCCTTTTTGCCGTGTGGCCACCTGCCTAGCGTTCTTACCGCATCACGTGGCCAAATGCCGCTTTCATCAAAACAACTTTTTACCGTCCAGGATATCCAGGCCCAGCTCTTTCGCCCGGGCGGTTTGCTTGAAGGGGTTTATTTTTTCCACTATACCGTCGTGTTTAAAAAGAGAACCCGTGTTTTTAAACCAAAACGTGACCTTGGCCTCTACGCATTGTTCCCGGATGGCCCGCACCCAGTCACCGTCACATTCACGCGCGTCCCGCCCTGTTTCACCGCCCGCGGTCACATGCTCTACCCCATGAAGATAGGGAGACAGGTCTATCGCTTCCAGCAGTGGGGCGCAGGCGATAAACCGCCGCTTGATTGGGTAGGACAAAAACAGCGGCAACCGCTCATCCGCCAATTTCTGGTTTTCAACCGTGCAGCCCAGGTTCACATTGTCGTATCCGGTGCCCCAATCGGGCGGAAGCGACACGGGGAAACGGTCAATCCGCTTGGTCAAGATCAAAAATTCTATGTCACTTCGCTCTTTGATCATGGCCCAAGCGTCTTTGCGCCACGCATCCGCTTCGGGCAGGAAAAAATCGGTGGCAAAGCAGGTGGCCAGAATTTTGTTGCCCTTGATGTTGTATTCACCTTTGGCGTTTGTTCGAATGGGCCAATCGAATTTGTCTGTTTTTTGAACGGTATTCTGGCCGTAGCGTTTCGCATGTGGCCCATAAAAATAACAGTTGGTGCAGCCATCGCTTATTTTGTAACAGCCTGTCCACGGTTCCCAGTTCATAGGCACTCCTTTTGGGGTTTGGGTCGTTGGCATGGGAACGCCGCCCTATCCTTTTTGGCATTCCCTGCCCTTTATGAGTATAGCATATTTTTCCTTCACACTCCTGCCCCTGCATCCGCACAGGCCTTTCTGCCATACGTAAGAGCTGCCCTGCATCTTGCAGGGCAGCTCTCTTTCTGTTTGGTGCCCTCTACGCCGATAAAACCCGGGCGCCGCCCCAAAAATGGGGGGCAGGGCTAGCCCATCAGGGCCAGGGCGCTTTTTTCTGCATGGATGGAGAGCCCGTAAATGCTTTCCACCGCCTCGGTAATCCCCTCCACATAGGTGGGGTGGGGGCGCACGGCACTGGCCAACTGGTGCGCCGTCATTTGGTTCGCAACGGCGGTTACCAGCTCGCTGATGATATCGGTGGCGCGGGCACACATGAGCTGGGCGCCCAGCAGCACCTCGGTTTTGGCGTCGAACACCAGCTTCACAAAACCGCGTTCCTCGTTGGTGACGATGGATTTGCCGTTCCCCGTCATGATGAACTTGCCCACCTTCACCTCAATGCCCTGCTCTTCGGCCTCAAAATCCATCAGCCCCACCGTGGCAATTTCGGGGCTGGTGTACACGCAGGTGGGAATGGCGGCCAAATTGGCCACGGGCGCTTCGCCCACGATATGGCTGATAACATTGAGCCCTTGGGCGCTGGCGGCATGCGCCAACTGGGTGCTGCCAGCGGTACAATCCCCAATGGAATAGATATTGGGAATATTGGTTTGCAGGTTTTCATTGATCAGTACAAAACCCGCGTCGTCCCGCTCGATGTGCACCTTGTCGCCGATGCAGTCCGTCACCGGAGCGCGGCCAATACAGGTCAGCACGCCGTCGCAGCGCACCTCCACCTCTTCGCCCTCCTGCAGAATGCTGCACACCAGCTCATCGCCCTGCTTTTCAATGCTTTGAATTTTTGCCGGGGTGATGATGTTGATATCCCGCTTTTCAAACAGTTTCATCAGGTTGATGGAAATATCGGGGTCCAGGCGGCGCAGCAGGTTCTCGCGGGAGCCCACAATGGTCACCTCGCAGCCCAGGTCGTTATAGATGGAGGCAAACTCCACCCCAATCACCCCGCCACCGGAAATGAGAATCCGCTTATAGAACTTTGCGTCGCGGGAGAGGGCCTCGTCACTGTCAAACACGTCCTCAAAGCCCTGCATCGGCCCCGAGAGGGGCTTTGGTTTAGAACCGCTGGCGATGATGATGTGCTTGGTTTCCAGCGTTTTGGGGCCGTCTTTCGTCTCCACCAAAACACTGGTGGGGCTTTGAATCACACCAGTTCCACGCACAATTTGCACGCCGTTCGTTTTCAGCAGGCGCTCTGTGCCGTTGCGCATGCGCATGGCCGAAGCAATTTTCCGCGCGTTGATGAGGTCAAAATCAAACACCACCTTCTCGGCGGTTACACCAAACCACTCGCCCTCCAGGGCCTCTTGGTACAGCCGCGCGCTGTGCAGCATCGATTTTGTGGGTATGCAGCCCCGGTTTAGGCAGGTGCCGCCCACGTCCCGGTTTTCCACCACGGCCGTTTTCAGCCCTTTTTGCGCCCCGCGTATGGCGGCCACATAGCCGCCAGGCCCCGCGCCAATTACAACCAAATCGAACGTGTCCATCCAATCCCCTCCTACCATATCTCTTGATTTTCAATCAGGTGCAGGATATCACTGTGAATCTGGGCCGGCAGGCTTTCCCCCGCTTTGGCCAAGGCCTTGGTCAGGGCCGCTTTTTCAAAATCCGCCCCCCGCAAGCTGGCCGTCACCACCTCGCTGATGTACTCCTCCATGGCGTCTGAAAAAAGCTGCACCTCCACCACCTGCTTGCCCTGGATTTGCAGCAGCAGCTCCACTTCCCCCCAGGGGAATTTCTGGTTCATGCTGTAATCGGCCTCCATGCTCTCGCCGTAGCGCCAGGCTTCCGAGGAATACTTCTCCGTCAAGGCATTGATGGCCTGTTCGTCCAGCGCCCCGCCCACAAGCTGCTGTGGCGGGGCATACAGTTCCCCAAAGGCTTTGATGAGCGCGGCTTTCAGTGAATCGATGGTGAGATCCCCGCACAGGCTTTGCAGGTTCACCACCCGGCTTTTCACCGATTCCACGCTGTTTGCTTCCAGCTTTGCCGCCGAAACCCGCAGATAATGGGACATCTTCGAAAGATCAGCCGCCACCAGCAGGGTGCCGTGGTGGAAACAGCGGGCTGGCTCTTTGTAAAAGGCATTGCCGGAAAATTTCTTTCCCTCAATGCAAATGTCGTTGCGGCCTGTTTTCTCGGCTTTTAAGCCAAATTCCTCCAGCGCCCGCAGAATAACCGAGAGCTGCCTATCCACGTTGTACACCGGCTTTGGGGCCAGGAAGGTGAAGTTTAGGTTGCCCATGTCGTGGTACACGCTGCCCCCGCCGCTCATGCGCCGCGCCAAAAAGCCGCCGTCGGCGGCCAGTTGCTCGGCCTTACACTCCTTAAATGCGTTTTGGTTGCGGCCAATTACCACGGTGTGCCGGTTTTGCCACAGGTAGAGGATGCACTCCCCTTCCCCGGCCAGGCTAAGCAGATATTCCTCCACCGCCAGGTTATAATACGGGTTTATGGATTCCGATACATAGATTGTTGCTTTATTCTCCATAGATGCCTCTGCTAAAAACCAAATGGGGCCGGTGAGTTCACTTTCTCACCGGCCTTAGGGCGAACGTCATCAGTCAAACTCGTAGCGGATAATGGGTTTCCTGGCCGCGCCCACTTCGTCGGGGCGGCGTATGGGTGTGTTCACCGGGGCCGCGCGCAAAACGTCCGGTTTTGTTTTGGCCAGCTCGTACATCTCCCGGTAAATCTTCACCGCCGCGTCAATACTCTCTTTGGACTCGGTGTCTGTGGGTTCCACCATCATCGCCTCGTGCACGTTGAGGGGGAAGTACACCGTGGGCGGGTGCATGCCATTGTCCAAAAGGCCTTTGGCAATGTCCATAGCCGATACATCGTATTTGAACTTGAGGTTCTCCACGCTCAGAACAAACTCATGCATGCAGCGGCCAGGGAAAGCCACCTTGTACAAATCGTCCAGGTTTTTCATCATGTAGTTCGCATTTAACGTGGCGCTTTGGGCCGCCTGCGGAATGCCCTGCCGCCCCAAGGTGAGGATGTAGGTAAGGGCTTTGAGCATGACCGTGAAATTGCCGTAGAAGGCTTTCACGCTGCCCATGCTCTCCTTGCAATTGTAGGTGAAAGCAAGCTGGCCGTTTTCCTCTACCACGTGCGGCACCGGCAAGAACTGCGAGAGAAATGCCTTGCAGCCCACCGGGCCAGAGCCAGGCCCACCGCCGCCATGCGGGGTGGAGAAGGTTTTGTGCAAGTTGAGATGCACCATGTCAAAGCCCGTATCGCCCGGGCGCACAATGCCCATCACCGGGTTTAGGTTGGCCCCGTCGTAGTAGAGCAGGCCCCCCGCGTCGTGCACAATTTTGGCAATGGCCACAATGTCCTTCTCAAACTTGCCCATGGTGCCAGGGTTTGTAAGCATCAGGCCCGCTGTGTTTTCCCCCACCACGGCCCGCAGTTCCGCCAAATCCACCAGGCCATCGGGGCCGGAGGGGATGCTCACCGTCTCAAAGCCCGCCATGGTGGCGCTGGCCGGG
>CAYYLW010000133.1:0-7449 GCA_964472465.1 uncultured Oscillospiraceae bacterium
GCCGCCTATGCCTGCCGCGCCGTGGCCGCCCCTGGCTTTGATGGTGGAATTCTCTATGGTGATGTTTTTGGCAATGCCGTCTACCCCGCTGCCTATGCCCGCCTGGTTGTAAACGCCCTGGGCCGCCCCCACATCCACCGTACTGCCGCGTATGGTTAGGTTTTCCATATCGCCCACGGTTCCCACGCCGCCCCAGGTGGCCCCGGCAATGGCATTGCCGGAAACCTGGCTGTTTTCTATGGTGATATTCTTTACCGCCGCGTGGCCACTAAGCCCATGCCCTATGCCCGCCGCGCTGGAGGAGGTTGCCACCACTGTACTGCCACTGATCAAGATGCCATCCACCGTGTTGCCGCGCACACCCGTACCAATGCCCGCGCCCGCGTGGGCCGCTGCCTTTACCGTGGAAGATTTGATGGTGATGTTTTTGGCGCTGGGCCAGCCGGGGCCGGGCTGCGAGGCCGAACCGTTGCTACCGGAGCCAATACCCGCGCCGTTGCCTGTTTGGGCGTTTATGGTGCTGTTTGTGATGACAATATTGTCGGCACTGCCATCGGCCCCACCCCCAATGGCGGCACCGTTGCTTTCAAGGCCGGAAATTTTGGCCTCCACCACAGAATCCATGATGTGGATATCGCTGACGCCGTGCATGGTGCCCCCACCGATGGCCGCGCCATGGCCATGAGACAATGCCGTAACGTTTGAATTGCCTGTGATGGTGATGCTGGTGGCGCTGCCGTCATACCCGCCGCCAATGGCCGCACCGCCCCCTTGTTTGCTCTCGGCAAACACGGTAGAATGATCGATGTAAATATTTTCTGCGCTTTTGTCTTTGCCCGCGCCAATGGCCGCCGCGTTTTGCGGGGTGATGGCCGTAACCTGCGCATTGCGGATGGTGATGCCATAGCAATGTCCGCCTGTGCCGCCCACCCCTTCGGAATCTCCGCCGCCAATCCCCGCGCCATCTGCCCCACCGGTGGCGGTGATGATGCCCCCGTCAATGATCAGGTTGTTCACAGAGCCATCGGCCCCGCCGCCAATGCCTGCCGCGTTGGCCCCGCCTGTGGCGTTTACCTTGACCACACTGGGCAGTTGTAGGCTGAGCAGCCCCCGTATTGAGGTGCCGTCATTCCCCCCTATGCCCGCCGCATCGCTACCGCCAAAACAGTTCAGGGTACGCCGCTCCGGCTTTGCTGTATCCTCACAGCGTAGCACAAAAAAAGCAGAGGTGCTTACAAACAGCCCCGCATGCTTGCTGCCCCCCTTTAGCTGGCTGGTGCTGGGCGTATCGGGGTTTTCGCCATAGGCCAAAAAACACACGGCGTAGCTATCGTTTGTGATGCTAACGGGGCTTTTCCCCGCGCCGGAAAGGTCCATATTCACCCCTTGCAGGGAAAAATAAATGGGGGCGGTGATGCTGCCGCCTTTCACCGTTACCGTATTTTTGGTGGTGTTGCCATACAAGATATACATCACGCCGGGTTTATCCAGCGTGTAGGAGCCTTTGCTCACATCCAGCCTTGTAGTGGGCAGGTTTCCCGGTGGGTCTGGCATATTCGTGGCCTGGACCGTTTGCGGAAAAAATAAAACACCTAGCCCCAGTAAGGCCACCATTGCCATACACAGGGTAAACCGTGTGGTGTTATTTGGGTTCATCTTTGCCCCTCCTGCTTGCGGTATAGTCTGGTGCGTACAGCACCCATTTGCATTCGCCATATCATTATACTGCCCACCTTCCTGCACAGTGTGAAAACCGGGCGTGAAACGCAGGCTTTGGCAACAAAGGTAAAATACATTGGCCAAAGCGTTGTAATGCGGGCTTGTATGTGTTACAAAGAATAAGAATATGGAGGGCCATATGAATGTGATTGTATGCGATGATAACGCCCAAGACCGCGCGGTTTTGCGGCAATATTTACAGCGGTACGCCATCAGCCACAACCTATATATTCACACCCAGGAGTATAGCTGTGCCGCCGATTTGTTGGCGCAAAACGCAAGGTCCAGCGAATTTGCCTCACTGGTGTTTTTGGATATTTACATGGAACGAATGGATGGCATGCAAGCCGCCCGCCTGCTGCTGGAAAATGGGTATACAGGGTCTATTGCGTTTACCACCAGCAGCAAGGAGCACGCGCTGGAAAGCTATGATGTAAATGCCGAGGGGTATTTGGTAAAACCCTTTTCCCATGAAGCCTTGTGCGCGGTGCTGGCACGCTGCCAGCGGCGCTGGGCCGGAAGCCAAAACACCATCACCTTTACCAGTAGCCACCTGCCCATCACGGTACGCCTGCAAGATATCCGCTATATTGAAACCCGCCAGCACGGCTGCCTGGTGCACACCACCGGGGCGGCCTTGCCCACCAGGCAAGCCATTGGCCTGTTTGAAGCGGAATTGCGGAACGACCCCGCTTTTTTACGCCTTGGCAAAAGCTATCTTGTAAACCTAAACGCCCTTTCTGGTTTTGACGAAGAAAAGGTGACACTGGGTACCATTTCTTTGTTTCTGCCCGTACGCGGCAGGGCTGGCTACCGCCGTAAAATAGCCGAATTCTTTTGGCGGCAGGTGCGCGGCCACGATGCAGAATAGAAAAAATAACATCTTGCCTAGAGAGAATGGTTCTTGTACAATGGCTACAAGAATCATTATCTCTTTTTGCCGGCAGCCTGGCGTGGATGTGGCCGAATAGACTGCTTTGGCAACTGCCCCGCCGTTATGAAAAGAGGGTGCATCATGAAAAAGGTGAAAATCACCGTGCTAAAAACCACACTGGATGAAGAACTGGCCTTAGAATATGGCGCAGAAGGGCTGGGCCCCTGCCCCATGCTGCAAGAGGGCCAGGTGTTCTATGCCGACTTTGCGCAGCCCCCCTGTTTTTGTGACGAAGCCTGGAAGGCGATATACCAATATGTTTTTGCCCTGGCGCACGGCATGGGCGAAGGCCTGTTTTATTATGGGGACTGGATTCGCAAACCGGGCGTGGCCATTTGCAGTTGCAACGACGGCCTGCGCCCTGTTATTTTCAAACTGGAGGCCACCGAGGAAGAGGCCACCCTCTCCTACACCCCGGTGGCGCGTGAATGAAACAAGGTGAACCCTAAGATGATACGGGACATTGTGAAAGATGAAAACTTTTTGTGCCAGCCGTCAGGCCTGGCCACCCCGGACGACCTGCCCGTTGCCCAGGATTTGCTGGATACCCTGGCGGCCAACGCCCAGCGCTGTGTGGGCCTGGCGGCCAACATGATTGGTGTGCAAAAACGCATTATCGCAGTGGAGGACGAGAGCGGGCCCATCGTTTTGCTGAACCCCGAAATCATCAAGGCCAGCGGGGCTTTCCAAACAGAAGAGGCCTGCCTTTCCCTGGATGGCAACCGCCCCACAAAACGGTATAAATCCATCAAAGTGCGCTACCAAAACACCCAATTCCAAGTGCGGCTCAAAACCTTCAAGGGCTGGACAGCGCAGATTATCCAGCATGAAATTGACCACTGCAACGGTATCCTCATATAAACCCGCAGCCACACAAAAGCACAAAAGCCCGCCTTCCAAAAATGAAGGCGGGCTTTTTGCTATTCAGGGCCAGTATAGCCCATTTTTTCTGTAACGCCCCTCAGATGGCTACCGGTGCGGCAGTCCTCACCCGATGCCCACAGACACCAAATCCAATTCTTCAAAGGGGAGTGGCTGCGCAAACAGATACCCCTGGGAAAAGCCAATGCCGGTCTGCTCAATAATTTCCTGTATCGTTTGGTTTTCCACAAATTCGGCCACAATCTCAGCATCAAACAAAAAGCCCATGTGGGTAATCACATCCAGCAATTTCCGGTTACACTCGTTGCTGGGCAGGTTGCGGATAATATCGCCATCCACCTTAATGATATCGAAACTGATGCTGGAAATTTCATACAGGTTTGAGTAGCCCGCCCCAAAATCATCGATGGCCACCCGGGCCCCCAGCTCCCGTACCTGACCAATGAACTCTTTCAGGGGGTCAAAATCCTGGTAGGCTTCATCCTCCAGTATTTCAAACACAAAATTCCCTGGGTTTTGGCAGGTTTTCAGCCGCTTGTAAATCATCTGCTTGGTGGCTTCGGACTGGATGTCGAAAGCGGAGATGTTCATGCTCACCATCTCCCCCGGCCCGAGAACAAATCAAATACCTTATTTAGCATGATGGTGCTAAGCGTGGAGTACATATGGTACTTTTTGGCAAAGCCAATGAATTGCCCTGGCGCGTAAATCGTGCCGTCCACATCCCGTATGCGCATCAGCGCTTCATAATGGCTGATATGTTTTAGCGTGTTGCTGTAGATACCCTGGAAATATGGCGTGACCCCGTTTTTTTCAAAAGCACGGTTCAACACGCCAATCATTTTAAACTCTTCGTTGGACGAGGTGCCATCGTCGTCGTTTTGGCACACAAGAAAACTGTTCTGCGTGTTTTTGCTGGCCGCCAGGGAATTCAGCGCACTTTCGATGGGGTCTTTTTGATGTAGGCACACCACAAAACGGTTTACCAGCACCTCTTCCTCCACCGTGTGGAAAAGGTGGTAGGTTTCATACAGGCGGTTACAAATACGCATGAAATGGCTTTCGCTCATCCGTTCGTCGGCCGCCACAAAAAAACTTGACTCATTGAACACATATAGTTCCAGCAGGGCGTGTTCCCGGTTGCACAAATCCTCTACAAAGCCCTGAATCCGCTCCAAAGCCTTGCGCACAACATTTTGGTAGGAGCTATGCCCCAAATGCGTGATGAGCAGCTCTGCATTTTCTATTTTGATGATGCAAAGCTTATCGAAATGGTTGGTTTTTAAATCCTCTTTGTATTTTAGGTAGTTCGCCATACCAGTATTAAAATCGATATACATCTGCTTTTTTTGGCTCTGCTGCTGGGCCAGGAGGGTCTTCATCAGGCGTTCGTTTTGCCGCGTAGTGGCCTCTTGCTGGCGTTTCAGCACAATATTCAGCAGGTCTTTCGTGTCGTCCCCAATCGCCTTCAACTCTTCAAACACCTGAATATCCGGGCGGATGTACACCTCGTTCTCCGCAATTCCCACCAGGCAGCAGGAACCGTTAAAAAACTCGTTGCGGCCCTCCACACTGGCAATTTCACCCATCATAAACGCACCGCAAAGCGCCGCGTCTTTGTAGGGGCTTAGCTCCCAATCGGCGCAATTGTGCAAATACAGGCGCCGGAACAGGCAGGTATAACAAAACAGTTCTTCTACAGGCTGGCCCATCACCTCGTTGCACAGGCGGAAGCTCTCTTGCACGCATTCGGTGGGGTTTACATAGCCAATACGGAACTCGGTGCCCTCGGGCACCTTGCTATAATACTGCGTAATTCCATCACAATCAGAATCATACCGCAAAAAACGGCTGGCGCCTTGGAAATCCTCCAAAATCATGGGAAAGTGCACCAGCATATCGTTGGCGCACAGCACCTCCCAGTCTGAATAACCCTCCAATTTTTCCAGGCCCAGTTGTTCAAACAGCCATTTGCGTATTTCTTGGCCGTTGATTTCCTTCCAGGTATTATCCTCGATTTTGGTAAGCCGGTGCTTCCCGCTGATGGACTCGTGCGAGGTGTTTACCCCATTGTAAAAGCTGAACTCACTGCCACACAGGCTGGCTGTAATAATACCCTTCTCCACCACGCCCTCGGGCGTAAACACAAAGCCAGGGGTGTTGTTTGAAAGAATATCCCCCGCTATGCCGCCCACCATGATCGTTCGGTCATTGCGTTTGTTAAATTCTTCCACAAAATTATGCACATCGTAATAATGGTCGCCGCAAACCACATGCATCAAACGGGCGGGTTTATCTGCAATGGCGTCGGCCACTTCCCCGGCCACTTCGGCTGCGCACTTCCCGTCCCAGCTAAAACAGGCCTGGAGCACCTGTGTTTTTTCAAACAACTGAAAAAGCAGCAAGGTCCCTTCGGGATGCTGCGCCCCTTTAAAGATTAGCCCACAGGCGCTGAAACCCATTACGGTGGCACTGGGGAAACTGGCCTGAACAAAACGCGCTATTGCCAGCGCCTCTGCTGGCCCTTCGCTGGCCGTGGCAATTTGTATAAAGTAGGGCAAATGGGTGTGAAGCTCACCCTGCTTTATCATACGGGTAATGGTTTCCTTCCCCTGGTACAATACGCTGATACTCTTCATTTCTTTATCTGCCTCCTATAGAAACAGGCGGTGTATTTTTGTTGCTGTGCATGTTTTTGCTGCCTGGCGTGCCACAGTCAAGAAATCATCTTTCGCCTTTTTGGCAAAAGCTAACGGAACCATACATGGTTATTATTATATCAAAATAATTGTTTGAAATGCTAGTCTTTTTTTATGTAATTAATCCCGCCCTGTAGTAAAGGCTTTGGGTTAAACCGCCTTGCTGCCATTTGGCAAGCCAGGGCGTAAACGGCGGATAAGAAAATAAATTTTTTCAAATAACGTTGATTACAACGTTGTTTATGATATAATGCAAAAGGAATTAAACTGGATGGTTTTGGTGTTTTGTTTCTTTTACCGCCCGTCCCTGCGCGGCAGCACCGTATACAGGGCGTATCAAAAACAGACGGAGGGTTCATTGTGGATGGAGAAAAACTACTAAAATCCAACTTGATTGCACTGAGCAGTGTGTGCGCTGGCTTTTTGGTGATGGAACTGCTGATGGGGAATTTTGCGGCGGCGCTCACCATTTTGGTATCCACCGCCATTTTGGTGCCACTGCTGGTGTTCACCCGCAAAACGCTCAGCCTAAACACCCGCATCATCATTGTTACCATAGGGGAGTTTTGCATCGCATTCCTCTGCGCCATCCTCATTGGCTCTGTGATGGATTTGTTTGCCCTATTCCTGGCCGCGGGCGTGATGGCCGGCATCTATTTCCGCCCCCGCGTTATTTTGTACCAGGCCATCACCATGAACCTGCTCATTATTGTTTTTGTCTTTCTCCTGTCTATGGGGATACCCGAGGGCACTTCGCTTGCCTCTTTGATTAAAAACCTGCTCTCGCTGGATATGGGCCTGGTATTTGTCTATATGTTGGTGCGCTGGGGCAGCCTTTTCATGGTGGATGCCTCTGACAAAACCAGCCAGGCAGAAACCCTGCTCACAGATGTGCGCGAACAGATGAGCAAAACCGGCTTATTGATGGAATCGCAAAAAAGCATCTTGGCCCAAGTTCAGCAGTGCAGCGCCGAGGTGGCCGAGAGTGTGGAAGAGGTGGAGGCCGTTTCCCAGCATATCCAATCCGGCAGCCAGCAACAATCGGCCGCCGTGGAGGACCACCCTGCCCGGAAGCACGCAATCCACGCCCCCAGTAACGCCACCGTTGAAGCCAACCGTGGGGCCGCGGAACAGGCGTTAAGCACCTGCAATGAGATGCGCAAAGGCAATGAGCAAATGGACGCCATGCTAAGCGCCATGCAGGCCATCCAGAAT
>CAYYLW010000134.1:0-7350 GCA_964472465.1 uncultured Oscillospiraceae bacterium
TCAAACTCCCGCTCCCGCCGCTCGATGATGATTTCCAGATGCAGCAGGCCCAAAAAGCCACAGCGGAAGCCAAAGCCCAGCGCCACGCTGGTCTCGGGCTCAAAGCTTAGGGCCGCGTCGTTCAGTTGCAGCTTTTCCAGCGCGTCGGTCAAATCGGGGTATTTGGCACCATCGGCCGGGTAGATGCCACAAAACACCATGGGAACCACCTTGCGGTAACCCGGCAACGCCTCGCTGGCGGGGTTCTGGCAACCAGTGACGGTATCGCCCACCCGCGTTTCGCGCACGTTTTTGATGCTGGCGGTGAAATAGCCCACCTCGCCCGCCGAAAGGCTGGGGGCGGGAATCAGGCCCAGGGCGCCCATCCTGCCCACCTCCACCACCTGGAATTTCGTCCCGGCGGCCATCATCTGCACACTGTCTCCGGCTTGTATCGTCCCTTCAAACAGGCGCAGGTATACAATCACGCCCTTGTAGCTGTCATAGGCCGAGTCAAAAATCAGGGCCTTGAGGGGGGCTTCCGCGTCACCCGTGGGGGGCGGAATGGCCGCCACAATGCGCTCTAGCACCGCGTCTATCCCAATGCCCGCCTTGGCCGAAATGCGCGGCGCGTCCAGCGCCGGTAGGCCAATCACGTCCTCCACCTCCTGGGCCACCCTGTCCGGCTCGGCGCTGGGCAGGTCCATCTTGTTCAGCACCGGCACAATTTCCAAATCGTGTTCTAAGGCCAGGTAGGTGTTGGCCAGGGTTTGCGCCTCCACCCCTTGGCTGGCGTCCACAATCAAAATGGCCCCCTCGCAGGCGGCCAAAGAACGGCTCACCTCGTAGTTAAAGTCCACATGGCCGGGGGTGTCTATCAGGTTAAACTCGTACTCTTCGCCGTCCTTCGCCTTGTATACCAGGGTAACGGCGCGCGCTTTTATAGTGATTCCGCGTTCTTTTTCCAAATCCATGTCGTCCAGAAGCTGGCTGCTCATCAAGCGCTGGTCCACGCTTTGGGTCAGTTCCAAAATACGGTCGGCCAGGGTGGATTTCCCATGGTCGATATGGGCGATAATACAAAAATTGCGGATATTGCTCTGTTTCAAGCAGGCGTCCCTCCATTATGGCAAATCGGCCCGGGGCTGTTTGCGCACGGCCTTAGATATTTTACCATAGTTTCCCTTCAAAATAAACCCGGCTGGTTCTCTGCGCGCTATTGTGCTATACTATACCAAAAGATTTTCAGGAACTTTACCAAAAATTTACGTTTTTCGCCTCGCGGGAGGGCCCCCATGAAACAAGAAAACCAATGCCTGGCGGCGGCGCTGGCCGCTTTTCCCTACGAGGGGAAAATTGTAGCGCTGGAACCCTTTGGCGCGGGCCATATCAACGATACCTACGCCGTGTTTGTGGAGTGCTACCCAGAGCCGCACCTGGCCTATATCCTGCAGCGTATCAACACCCATGTATTTAAAAAACCGCGGGAGGTGATGGAGAACATCCACGGGGTCACCCACCACATCCGCCACCACCTGAAAGAACGCGGGGAGAACCCCGCCCGCGGGGTGTTGCATTTTTTGAAAACGGTGGACGGAGACACCGCCTATTTCGATGCCGAGGGCATGCCCTGGCGCAGCTACCGCTTTATAGAGCACAGCTACTGCCACGACAAAGCCCCCACCCCGGAACTGTTTTACCAGTCTGGCAAAGCCTTTGGGGCCTTTTTGCGAATGCTGGACGGCTACCCCGCCGAAACCCTGCACGAGACCATCCCCGATTTTCACAACACCCCCAAGCGTTTGGAAGCACTGCGCAGTGTGCTGGCGGAAGACCCCCTGGGGCGCAAAAGTAGCTGCGAGGGGGAGCTGGCCTTCGCGCTGGAGCGTGAGGCTTTATGCCACGAACTGCTGGGGCAGCAAAAAGCGGGGCGGCTGCCGCTGCGGGTAACCCACAACGACACCAAGCTGAACAATGTGTTGTTTGACGAGGACAGCGGCCTTGCCATCTGTGTCATCGATTTGGACACCATCATGCCGGGCCTAGCCGCCAGCGATTTTGGGGATTCCATCCGCTTTGGGGCCACCACCGCCGCCGAGGATGAGATGGACCTTAGCAAGGTACAGTTTAGCCTGCCGCTGTTTGAAGCCTACACACGCGGCTATTTGGAGGAGGCCGGGGCCACCCTCACCTCGGCCGAAAAAGAAACCCTGCCCCTTGGGGCCAAGCTGCTCACCCTGGAATGTGGCATCCGCTTCTTGACCGACCACCTGGCCGGGGACCAATACTTTAAAACCGACCGCCCCGGCCAAAACCTGGACCGCTGCCGTACCCAGTTTAAGCTGGTGGCCGAGATGGAGCGCCACTACCCCGCCATGCAGGAAATTGTGGCACAGCTATCCTAACGGGTGTGGTTTGGCCGAAAAACCAGCACCAAGCCATTTGACCAGAAGGCCTTGTTTTGATACAATATACCCACTGCATGCGGCGGCCTTCTGGCTGCCGCATGTTCGTCCCCATCCAATTGAAAATGAGAGAAAGAACCTCTATGAGAAGAAAATATGAACGTTTCCGCCTGCGCTGCAAAGGGCTTACCCGCCTTTGGGCGGCGCTGCTGGCCGGGCTGTTGCTTGCGGCCAGCCTGTTCACCACCGTGATGGCCCAGGACATCGTGCGCGTTACCGATTCCGACGGAAACAGCCACACCATGCTCACCACCGGCCTTTCGCCAGACGAAATGCTGGCTTTGGCCAGCCAGGTGGCCGGCACACACGATGAGGTGCAGCTTACCGAAAGCAGCCCCGGCTACACCAGCCTGAACATCCTGCGGGCTTTTCCGGTTTCTGCCAGGGCCGACGGCAACCTGTACCAGGCCGATATGGTGGGCGGCACGGTGGGCGATTTGCTGAAGAAATGCGCCGTGCGCCTGGAAGGCGAGGACTATGTGGAGCCCGCCCTGGACACCCCCCTCAGCGAAGGGCTGGAGGTGGCGGTGCACCGGGTGAGTTACGAGGAAGAGACCACCCGCGCCGAGGTGGAGGACGCCGAGGTGGACCTCTACCTGGACAAACTGCTGACCGAGGATCCCGAAACACCCTTCCGCCGCAGCAATTCCGGCATCTACACCGCCACCTACCGCCACCGCTTGGTGGATGGTAAACCCCAGGAGAGCGAATTGCTTGCGCTGGTTCCGGTTATCACCCCGCGGGACCCTGGCTCTACCGCTTTTACACCGGGTGTGCCCTGCTCCACCATCGCCGAGTTTGAGGGGGTGGAAATGGGCATTGACGGCCTGCCGGTAAATGCCTCGCGGGTGATACGCGGCGCCACCACCACGGCCTACTCCTCCTCTGGCGGGCGGGGGGCCTCCGGCCTTGGGCTGTACTGCGGCACCGTGGCGGTCAACCCGAACGTCATCCCCTATGGCACCCGTCTGTTCATCACCACACCCGACCAAAGCTTTGTCTACGGTTTTGCCATCGCCACAGACACCGGCATCGCCCTGATGGACGGCCGGGTGGATATCGACCTGTACTTCGCCACAAACGCCGAATGCCGCCGCTTTGGCAAGCGCGCCATGGACGTATATATTCTGGATTGACCCCCTTTTGCCCCCCTGCCTTCCCCAGCAGGGGGGTTGTTTAGACAAAAAATGTTAAACTTGCACAAAAACCAGGTGTAAGTTCTTCCAGTATTTGCCACATCTTACAGAAAAGACTTGCATTCATGGCGCGAATTGAGTACAATAAGAACACGCTAGAACAGATGTTTTCTCAAATGCATGGCGGGCACCGGCGGCCAGGATTACGCCCCCCAAAACGGCGGTAAACTGCCCCGCCGTAACCGCCCCAAAAGCGCCCCCTCTGCCAAATGCCCGGCGCAGGGGCAAAGGCTTTTCCCCGCTTTGGCCACGCGGCGTTTTCTTCTCGTTTCTATAATTATGGGCACACCGGAGGTTTTGATGCAGAAGTTCACAAACTTACAGGTGGATACCGAGCTCTATCAGTTCCGCAGGGGCCAAAACTACGAGTGCTGGAAGTTCCTTGGCTCTCATTTGGGCGAAGTGGGGGGCGAAGCGGGCGCTTTGTTCCGCGTGTGGGCCCCCCGTGCCAAAGCCGTGAGCGTGGTGGGGGATTTTAACCGCTGGATGCCCGGCGTGCACCCCCTGCGCAACCTCTCTAAAACCGGCGTGTGGGAATGTTTCATCCCGGGGCTTGTGGAATACGATATCTACAAATACTGCATCACCACAAAAGAGGACGAGATGGTGTTTAAGGCCGACCCTTACGCCTTCCACACCGAAACCCGCCCCTCCAATTGCAGCAAGCTGTACAACCTTTCGGCCCACACCTGGGGCGACGCGCGCTGGCAGCGGCAAAAGCAGAAGGAAAACGCCCAGCGCCGCCCCATGAATATCTATGAGGTGCACGCGGGCAGTTGGCGGATGCACGAGGACGGCAACCCCTATAGCTACCGAGACTTGGCCGATGCCCTGATTCCCTACGTGAAAGAGATGGGCTACACCCATATTGAGCTGATGCCCCTCACCGAATACCCCTTCGACGGAAGCTGGGGCTACCAGGTAAGTGGCTATTTTGCCCCCACCAGCCGCTACGGCGCCCCACACGACTTCATGTATTTTGTGGACATGTGCCACCAGGCGGGCATCGGCGTGATTATGGACTGGGTGCCCGCCCACTTCCCCAAGGACGCCTTTGGGCTGTACCGTTTCGACGGCACCAACTGCTATGAGGACCAAAACCCCCTGCGGGCCGAGCACCGCGAATGGGGCACCATGGTGTTTGATTTTGGCCGCCCCGAAGTGCTGTGTTTCCTCATCTCCTCGGCGCTGTTCTGGCTGGAGGTCTACCACATAGACGGCCTGCGTTTTGACGCCGTGGCCAGCATGCTGTATCTGGACTATAACCGCCAGGACGGTGAGTGGGAACCCAACACCGAAGGCGGCAAGGAGAACCTGGAAGCTATTGAATTTTTGAAAAAGGTGAACACCGCCGCCTTCAAACGCCACCCCGGCTGCCTGATGATTGCCGAGGAATCCACCGCCTGGCCACTGGTCTCAGCGCCGGTGCACAGCGGGGGGCTGGGCTTTAACTTCAAGTGGAACATGGGCTGGATGAACGACATGCTTAGCTACATGGAAACCGACCCCTTCTTCCGTGCGGGCAACCACCACAAACTCACCTTCAGCTTTTTCTATGCCTTTAGCGAACACTATGTGCTGCCCATCAGCCACGATGAGGTGGTGCACGGCAAAGGCAGCCTAATTGGCAAAATGCCCGGCGACTATACGGACAAATTTGCCGAGATGCGGGTGTTTTTTGGCTATATGATCGCCCATCCCGGCAAGAAATTGCTGTTCATGGGCCAGGAGTTTGGCCAGTTCACCGAATGGAGCGAGATGCGCCCCCTGGACTGGATGCTGCTGGATTACGAGAGCCACCGCCAGTTGCACCACTACAGCAAAACCCTCAACCATTTCTACTTGCAGCACCCCGCCTTTTGGCAGCAGGACGATTCCTGGGAGGGCTTCCAGTGGGTTGTGCCGGATGACGACACCCAGAACATCATCGTGTTCCTGCGCAAGGAACGGCAGGGCGAGCAACTGGCCATCCTGTGCAACTTTGCCCCGGTGCTGCGCCGCGATTACCGCTTTGGCGTACCCGGCCCCGGCGTTTACAAAGAACTGTTTTGCAGCGATGCGGCAGAGTTTGGCGGCGAGGGCTTAACCAATGGCAGCCCGCGCGCCAAACGCGGCGAACTGCACGGCCTGCCCTACCAGCTTAGCGTCACGGTGCCGCCGCTCTCCATGCTGGCCTTCCGGGTGCCGCCGCCCGCCACCAAACCTTCTGGCAGCGCCAAACCGGCAGCCAAGAGGGCCCGGGCGGGCAAAGCCCCCACCAAAGCCAACGCCACCCAATCAGTCAAGGGGTAAACTCATTATATGTACGCCGCAGGGAGGAAACGCCATGAAAGAATGTATCGCCATGCTGCTGGCCGGGGGGCAGGGATCCCGCCTGTACGCGCTGACCAAAACAGTGGCCAAACCAGCCGTTCCCTTTGGGGGGAAATACCGCATTGTGGATTTCCCCCTCTCCAACTGTGTCAATTCCGGCATCGACACCGTGGGCATCCTCACCCAGTATATGCCCATGGTGCTGAACGAGTACATTGGCAACGGCCAGCCCTGGGACCTGGACCGCAGCTACGGCGGGGTGCATGTGCTTCCCCCCTACCAAAAGGCCAGCGGCAGCGACTGGTACCGCGGCACCGCCAACGCCATCTACCAGAATATCAATTTTATCGAGCGTTTCAGCCCCGAGTACGTGCTCATCCTCTCGGGCGACCATATCTACAAGATGAACTACGCCAAAATGCTGGCCTACCACAAGGAAAAAGGGGCCGACTGCACCATCGCTGTGATGGATGTGCCCCCGGCCGAGACCTCCCGTTTTGGCATCATGACGGCCAACCGCAACGACCGTATCACCAAGTTTGAGGAAAAGCCCAAGAAAACCGATTCCACCCTGGCCTCCATGGGCATCTATATCTTCACCTGGAGCAAGCTGAAAAAATTCTTGGAGGACGACGAGAGCGACAACACCTCCGACAATGATTTTGGCAAGAACATCATCCCCAAGATGCTAAGCGCCAAGCAAAAGCTGTACGCCTACGCCTTTTCCGGCTACTGGAAGGATGTGGGCACCATCGATAGCCTCTGGGAGGCCAACATGGACCTGCTGGACCCCAACATGCCCCTGGACGTGTGGGACAAAAGCTGGCGCATCTACTCCCGCACCGCCGGGCGGCCCCCACACTATATCGGGCGGCATGCCCTGGTGGAGAACTCCATGGTCACCGAGGGCTGCCTGGTGGACGGCGAGGTGGAGAGTTCGGTGCTGTTTGCCGGGGTGCACGTAGGGCGAGACGCCACGGTGCGGGACTCGATTTTAATGCCCGGGGCTGTGGTGGAGGAGGGCGCGCAGGTGAACTACTCCATCATCGCCGAGGACGTGGTGATTCAAAAAGGCGCGGTGGTGGGCATGCGCCCCGAGCACATGGCCGATATCACCAAATGGGGGGTGGCCGTGGTGGGCGAACGCGTGGTGATTGGCGCCGGGGCCAAGGTTTCCCCCAAGGCCATGGTGGAAAAAGACGTGAAAGCGGGGGGTATCGTATGAGCAGCGTATACAGTGCCATGGGCATCATCTTCCCAAACATCCACGATAAAAACATCCCCGAACTGGTGGGCCACCGCACCATGGCCTCCATCCCCTTTGCCGGGCGTTACCGCATGGTGGACTTCACCCTCTCCTGCTTCACCAGCGCAGGCATCCGCAACATCGGCATCAT
>CAYYLW010000135.1:0-7314 GCA_964472465.1 uncultured Oscillospiraceae bacterium
CATCGCCGTCTTTCATGGCCTCTACGGCTTTGCGGGCATTCTCACCCACCACATTATCGTCATCGGCAAACACCACCGGCTGGCCCAGCAGCTCGGAAAGACGCTGCGCGCAAGGCGCCAAAGAAAAGGCCGGGTCGGGGCTTTTGGGTTTTCCCAGATGGCTGCACAAAATCACTTTTCCGCCCTCGGAAATCAGCTTTTTGATGGTGGGCAAAGCTGCCACAATGCGGTTATCATTGGTGATTTTCCCGTCCTTCAGCGGCACGTTGAAATCCACCCGCACAAGCACGCGCTTGCCCTTCACATTGATGTCGTCCACTGTTTTTTTTCCAAGGCCCATTTCACAACATCCTTTCCAGTATGGTTTCGCGTTTTTTTGCTGAATGCTCTGCTTTTTAGTATATCCGAAATACCCCCCCTTCGCAAGGCGGCAGGGGCCGCCGCCCTGCAAAAAGGCCGCCTGCACAAATTCGCACGGGCCCGCCCCAGGGTTCTGGTTATTCTGTCCAGTCCTTATAAGAACTTTTCCCTACCCTTTTGCACAAGCACCGCTGCCGCTTGGGCTTTTCCGGCGGTTTACAAGCTCTCTGCCTTTACTGTATAATATAGTCAACACAAGGTGAAATAGAAAATAGCTCTGGAACGGATTGTTTTCGGGGCTTTTTTCTAAGAATACAGGAGGCACACCGTGGCAGAAAACCAAACGTCCCACCCCGGCTTGCACAGCGGCACCCCGGCCAAAGAGCTGGGCTACCAGGCCCGGGAGCTATACCGGCTGGCCGAGGGCCTGGCCGGGGAAGAAAGCGGCGATGCGGCCGCGCTGCACCAGCTAAAAGAAGGCCTCGGTGGCCTGTGCCGCAACCTTTCGGGCCTTTCGGGGGGCCTGGAGGGGCTTGCCCTTTGCCCCCCCTTGCCCGGCGGCGAAAACGGCCCCTTGGCCAGCGCCATGGCTGCCTGGGCTTTGCCTTTGGCGGCTTTTGGGCCAAACGACGGGGCCGAAACGCCCCCCCTACCCCAGCAGCCCCTGCTATTGTGGCCCAAAACCAGCGGGGAAAACCCTTGCCGCCAGGCCATTGAACAGGCGGGCATCCGCATGGTAGAAGTTTTGCCCCCCGGCGCCACCGAGGGTTTTTCTGCGGATGTGCTCTCGGCAGAAAAGGCCCTGCGGCTGTACAAAAGCGAGCCGGTGATTTTCCTGTGCACCTCCCTGGCGGCGCTGCCCTATGCCGACGCCTTCCCTTCAAAGCTGCTGTGGCTGGCCCTGCCAAAAGACGAAGGCCCCCTGGCCGGGGAACTGTACACCAGCCTGCTGGAAAAAGCGCGCGAGGCCGCCGCCTACGAAACGCCTCCCGGGGAAAAAGATGCCCTGCCGGGTGCCAAAGAGATGGCCACCCTGTGGCGGCAGCGCCAAAAAGCTGGGGCGGCCCTGGTGGTGCTGGCTGCAGCCGATTACCACGCCCCCCCTGGCCGCAGCCATCATCTGGCCCGCCTGGCCGCCCAGCGTGGCCGCCAGGTCGTGTGGGTGAATGCGTCTGCCGGGGAGCAAACGCGGCTACTGAGCCGCTGTGGCAACCTGCTGGCCTTTGAACTGGCCGCCGGAGAGGGCGAGGGCCGCCTGGATGGGGACGGGGTGCAAAGCGCCCACACGCCGGACCGCCAGCGCCAGTTGCGCGCCCAGCTAGGCCTGCTGCTTGACGCCTTGCAGTTGCAGCGCGCCTTGCTGGTGGTGGGGCACCCCTTCTGGGGGGAGGCCGCTTTCAGCCTGCGGCGGGAAAAACGCCTGCCGGTGCTGTTTGACTATCACGATGATTATGCCGCCCGGGCTGGCAACTACGCGCCGCAGCTTCTGCGCGCCGAAAAAGGCCTGCTGGGCGGGGCGGACTATGTGGTGGCGGCCTCGGCGGCGCTGGCCCAGCGGGCCGGCATTGGCAAGGCGCGGATGGCCACGGTGCGCAACGGCTGCGATTTTGCCCACTTTTCCGCCGCTGAAGCACCCGAAAAACAGCCCGGCGCACCGGTGGTGTTGGGCTACTACGGCCCGGTTTCTCCGCTGCTCAGCTTGGAGGTGCTTCGCGCGCTGGACAACAGCGGCCTGGAACTGGAAATTCACCTGGTGGGCAAGGCCAGTGAGGAGACCCGCACCAAACTCTCGGCCCTGCACAAGGTGCGCCTGCGCGATGAGGTACCCTACGAAGAACTGCCCGGGGTGCTGGCCGGTTTTGACCTGGCCCTGCTGCCTTACAGCCCCAAACACCCCTCCGTGGAAATTGCCAGCCCCGGCAAATTCTATGAGTATCTGGCCGCCGGAAAACCCGTGGTGGGCACCGCCATCCCCGAACTGATGGTGTTCCGTGGCCGCTATGCCTGCCTGGAAAACGACCCAAGCTGGTTTGTGCGGCGGGTGCGGGAGTGCCTGGACGGCATCTCCCAGTTGGTAAGCGCCGAAGAACGGGTACAGTTTGCCCAGCAAAATAGCTGGCAAAACCGCGCCAATGAGCTGGAGAGCATCTACCAAAAACTGGAAGTGGTGCGCGGGCGCACCATACGGGGGGACATTTGGGCAGAACGTGCCGCCCACGGCAAACAAAATGCCCCCGAGCGCCCCATGCTGGCCCTGCCCCCACCCCCTAAGAAGAAAAAGGGCGAGGAGGTGCCACGGGTGCAGCTTGCCGCGGCCATGGCTTCCCTGCAAGACGCCGAAGAGGCGCTACAGCAGAAAAACGAGAGTTTCCAGCGGGCCCTAGAACTACTGGAATCCGCCGCCCCTGCCAGTGCCAGCGGTGTGCTGCGCAGCCTGGGGCGCGGCAAGCAAAACGGCCCCAGCACCCTGGACGAGGCCAAGGCCCTTTTAGAGGAAGGCCTGGCCCTGGGCCAGCAGCGGGCCAGCACGGCTTTGCTGCGCGCGCCGGGCGCCGGTCTGCCCGCCCTGCCTGCGGTATACACCAAATATGACCTGCTGTTCTTCCCCGCCGAGGCCCCCGGCCAATGGCAGAGCCGTAGCGCCCATCTGGCCCTGCAATATGCCGAAAACGGCCACCGGGTTTTCTATTTCAGCCCTGCTTTTTCGGGCTTGCCCGCCGTCAGCTTGCAGCAGGAAAACCTGTATGTGGTAGAACTGCCCGGCCAGGCCGGGGCCACCCTGTTTGAGGAGGGCCTGGCCGAGGACAGCGGCTGGCAGGAAATTTTAAACAGCCTCCTGTGGCATTTTGGCATACGCGAGGGGCTTTCGGTGGTGTCTTACCCGCGCTGGTTGCCCGCCGCCCTGCACCTAAAAGAACACTTTTCCCTGCCCCTGGTGGCCGATTGCCACAGCGATTTCACAGGCTTTCTGGTGCCCGGCAGCAACGAGAGCGAGGACTGCGGCCTAAAGCTGCTGCAACAGGCCGATCTGGCCATTCCCACCAGCGAGGCCGTGGCCACCGTGGTGCGGCAGGTGCGGGGGGGAGAATTGCCAAAACTGGTGGAAAACGGCTGCGACTATGCCCGTTTCCACGAGGTTTTCTCGCCGTCAACGCCCTGCCCTCTGCCCCAGGCCGGGCCAGACGGAACAATACCGGAAGGGCAAAAACGCCCGGTGCTGGGGTTCTGCGGGCTGGTTTCGCACTGGTTCTCGGCCCAGATGGTCATCGAGGCGGCCAAAGCCTTGCCGGAAGCGGATTTTGTACTGGCCGGGCCCGTATTGGAATGGGAGAGCGAGCTGCGTGTGCCGCCCAACATCCGCCTGGTGGGTGAAACCCCTGCCGAAGAGATACCGGCCCTGGTGCAGAGTTTCGATCTTGCCCTCCTCCCCTTTGACCCCGAGTCCGACATCAGCAACACCCTGTGCCCCAGCGCCTTTTTTGAATATCTGGCGGCGGGCAAAAAAGTGGTGGCCACCAAACTGCCCGCCTTGGCCCCCTATACGGGCAAACAGGCCTTGCTGGCCGAAACCCCTGCCGAGTTTACCGCCCACATCCGCGCGGCTTTGGCTGGCGAGGACGGGCTTTGCGGCGCCGAGGAAGCCGCCGCGCTGGCCGAAGAAGCCGACTGGAAGAAACGCTGGGCCGCCTTCTCGGCCTTGGCGGAAGAGGTGTTCTCCTCGGTGAGCATTGTACTGTGCACCCACAATGCGCTGGAACACCTCAAGGCTTGTATCAGCACCGTGCTGGGCCTGACTGCCCTGCCCCAGTACGAGCTGATTGTGGCCGATTGCGGCTCCACCGACGGCACCTCCGCGCTGCTGGAAGAGCTGGCGCAGGAAGATCTGCCCCACCTGCGCGTGGTACAGTTAGAAGCGGGCAAAAGCCCCGCCGCCGGCTGGAACGCCGGCATACGCGAGGCCACCGGCGACTATCTGGTGCTGCTGCAAGATTGCAGCCTCATCACCCGGGGCTGGTTGCCCGCGCTGCTGGCCCCCTTGAAGCAGGACGAAAGCCTAGGCCTGTGCGGCCCTGCCACCAACCTGGGCGGCGGTGAAGCCAAGGTGCCTGTGTATTACCACAGTGCCGAGGAGATGGCCCAATTTGCCTATTTCTACACCTGGCAGCACCTGGGCGAAACCCGCACCAAGGGCGCCAGCCTTTCCTTGTTTTGCGCGGCCCTTCGCCGCGCAACCATGAGCGACCTTGGCCCCTTGGACGAGGGCTACCAAACCACCTGCCTACCGGGGGCCGATCTTTGCCGCACCCTGCAAAAGGCGGGCAAAGGCCTGGCCGTGGCCGAAGGGGCCTTTGTGCACCGCGCCTGCCTGCCACAGGAAGCGTGCGGCGAAGCAGCCGAAACCCTGCTGGAAAACGACAAAAAACACTTTGAGGAGAAATGGGACAGTGTGTGGAAGCCCGCCCCCCACCGTAGCGGCGTTACGCGGGAAATGAACGCCGACAGCCTGTTCCCCTTGGCAGAAGACGACGACAAATAGCCGCCTTTTCTCATCGGTCACACAGCACGCCCTCTCCCCGATAGGACAAAACCCAAATGCCGTCTCGGCATCCCTACATGAAGAAGAGCCACTGCCTTTTTTACCGGCAGCGGCTCTTCTGTTATACAATGCTGTTTTAGAAAATGGGGCCGGATTGAGGGGTGCTGTCCTCATAGGCAGGCAGGCTGTACTGGCTGGCCTGGGGCAAGGCTTCCTGCCCGTCCCGCAATTTGAAGCGCCCCACAATCTTGTCCAGCATGGCGCTTTGGGCGCTGAGTTCCTGCGAAGAAGCGGCGCTTTCTTCGGCAGTGGCGCTGTTGGCCTGTACCACCTGGGAAATTTGGGTGATACCCTGGGTAATTTCGTTGATGGCCCCAAACTGCTGCTCGGTAGAAAGCTGCAAGCGGCCCATCACCTCGGCATTGGCCGCGGCAATCTCGCCCACCTTGGACATACTCTCGCCGGTACGTTCGGCAATCTCGTTGCCCCGCGCCACATTCTCCACGCTGTTCTCAATCAAGGCGGCGGTTTCTTTGGCGGCGGCGGCGCTCTTACTGGCCAGGTTCCGCACTTCGTCGGCCACCACGGCAAAGCCCTTGCCGTGCTGCCCTGCGCGCGCCGCTTCCACCGCAGCATTCAGCGCCAGGATATTGGTTTGGAAAGCGATATCGTCAATCACCTTGATCACTTTTGCAATGTTCTGGCTGCTCTCCTTGATGGTCTCCATGGAGCTGGTCATCTGCTGCATGTATTCAATGCTTTCGCCCATCAGGCGGCCCACTTCGCCCACTTCAGTCACGGTTTGGGCGGCCAGGGTGTTGTTGTCCTCTGCCTGGCTTTGCACCTGCTGAATGGACGCCGATAGCTGCTGCAAGGTGGCGGCCTGCTGGGTGGCCCCGGTGGCCAGCGCCTGGGAGCCGCCCGCAATCTGCGCCGAGCCATCGGCCACCTGCTGGGCGGCCTGGCGAATTTCACCCATCATGTTGTTGTTGCTTTGCAACATCTTAGAAATTGCCTTGCCTACAACATCTCTTTCCGAGGACACGGTGATATCCACCGAATAGTCCCCCGAGGCCATGGCGTCCAGCACATGTGCCTGGTTTTGGAAGCTTTTTTCCATTTTGCGGAATGCCGTGGCCAATGTTCCCAGTTCGTCTTGGGAGTCTACGTCCACCTCCACGCTCACGTCACCTTCCGAAATGGCCTCGGCGGCGTTCGTCAACTTGGCAAGCGGCGGCACAATGCTCTTCACCAGCACCACGGTCATCGTCATGCCCACTACAACACTGGCTGCCATCAGAACCACCAGCAAAATGATGGCCAGGGTGAAAGCGCCGTCGCTTGCTTTCTGGCTGGCGGCCATTACGCCTTCCGCGTACACCCCTATCTCCTGCAAGGTTCCCACCGTCTGCTGCAAATTCGGCATGATGGTGGAGTTGTATAATTCCACGGCGGCGGCAACTTCCCCCGCCTCATAGAGTTCCAGAATCTGCCCCCCCGTTACGTGCAGGGTATCGTGCGGCGTTTTCAGCTTGGTAATCAGCGCCTGAAACTCGTTGCTTGTATTGCCCGTCACCTCTTCGCTGCTAAGCCACTTGCCCAGCGCACAGGTGGTGGGATCCAGCGAGCCGGTGAATTCCGCTTCATCAAACAAAGCCACTGTTAGGTTTTGTAACCAAGAATAGTGCTTCGACTCAATGTCTTTCACTTTAGCCGTTAGCGCACTGGCCTCGCTCACCTCGGCGGATTTGCCCCGCACAACACCCAGCAGTACCAGTGCTGCAACCCCTTGCACCAGTGTGATGATACAAATAACGCTAAGCGCCATTACAATTCGGCGTTTCAAAAGCACTCACCTCAACTCTATATAATTTGGCTTCTTTAGTCTTAATTTTCTACATAAGTCTTAATTTTCTACATATTTCATGATATCGCAAATCTATTATATACTTCTCTTTTCAAAAATGTAAATAGTCAAATTCAGAACTTAGACGTTCCCTCTTGTTACCCAAGCCACAAATGCCCGCCCACAGCCATTCTAGACGAATTACAAAATATTACTCGTTTGTACAAAGCAAACAGATAGAAAGCATCATTTTTGCACTTTTTCTTTTTGACGGCATTATTAGTGGCCATTTTCTGATTGCCAGAAAGAAAAACCCACCAAGGCTTTTCCCACTTCGCCAAATACTCGCATTTTTCAGGCTACCTGTCGCCAATTATCCCAGCAGCCTTACAATTGCCCACAGATACAAAACATCGCTTACGAGAAAGGTGAAGTCCGGGCTTGACTTCCCCCCTCCCATATGGTAGAATGAATAGGCTAAAGGGAAGGTAGCTTCGTTCCCTTTCCAATGCATAGAGCGCGGGGTGGAGCAGTCCGGTAGCTCGTCGGGCTCATAACCCGAAGGTCGTAG
>CAYYLW010000136.1:0-7040 GCA_964472465.1 uncultured Oscillospiraceae bacterium
GGCGGTCATCCAGTCCTCCTCGGCCTCGGTGGGCATTTTGCAGGCCCTCACCGTTACGGGGGCGGTTACCTGGGGCAGCGCCATTCCCATTATCCTGGGGCAGAACATCGGCACCTGTGCCACCGGGCTCATCGCCTCGGTGGGGGCCTCACGCTCGGCCAAACGGGTGGCCTACTGCCATTTGTATTTCAACATCATCGGCTCGCTGCTTTTTGTGGGGATCATCTATGGGGTCAAGGCGATAATCGGCTTCCCGGCTTGGAACGACCCTATTGGCAAAGGGGATGTGGCGAACTTCCACACCCTGTTTAATGTGGCCGCTACACTGGTGTTTTTGCCCTTCACCAAGTGGCTGGTGAAAATGGCGGAAATGACCGTGCGGGACCGGCCCGGAGACGTGCACCCGGAACTGGAAGCCACGCTGCTGGACGCGCGCCTATACACCAGCCCCTCTGTGGCCATTGCCCAGGCGCGTAAAGCGGTGGGGCAGATGGCGGACGTGGGCCGCCTGATACAAAAAAGCGCACTGGGGTTGCTGGTGAAATTTAATTCTGATGATAACGACCTGGCCCAGCAGCGCGAAGTGGTGATAGACAAGCTGGACGTGAGTGTCTCGAACTATCTGGTGAACATGAACGAGCTGGATTTGAGCGAGTACGAGAGCCACGAGGTGACCACCCTGCTTACCTTTGTTACGGAGTATGAGCGCATTGGCGACTATGCCATCAACATTGTAGAGCGTGGCGGCGAGGTGTTTGATAAGGAAATCCGTTTTTCTGAGCAGGCCCAGGCGGAACTGGCCGTGCTGGACGATGCGGTGGGCGAGATTTTTGATTTATCCACCCAGGCCTTTGCCCACAACGATACCGACACCGCCGCCCAGGTGGAGCCCCTGGAGGAAGTGGTGGATTCCATCTGCGAAATGCTGCGCGAGCGACATATCGAAAGGCTGAAAAGCGGCCTATGCAACATTGAGGCGGGCATTGTGTTTTTGGAGGTTCTCACGGATTATGAGCGCATCAGTGACCATTGCTCCAACATTGCGGCCCGCTTGCTAAGCCAGGAGGCCGAGGTGATGGACATGCACGCGCTGCGCCGCAGTATGCACAGCGGCGGCGAGCCGCGCTACAATGAACTGACAACCTACTACCGCAAGCGTTACTTTGGCCGCCTGGAGGAGCCGGACGGCGGCGAGGGTGAGCAGTTGCAATTCGAGGCTTTGGAGGACTGATCTCATGGTGATATATTCTATCATTCTATTTGCGGTAGCCGCCCTTTTGATTGTGTTTGGTATTTTGATTTACCGCGGTAAGACTGGTTTGATTCACAGTTACCACCAAGCCCATGTGACGGACAAAGCCGGATATGCAAAGGCGTTTGGTAAGGCGCTATTCGTTTTCAGCCTACCCTTGCTTGTGGCGGGTGTGGTGGGGCTGTTCTTCACCAATTTTATCCCCACGCTGGTTTTGCTACTGGGCCTTTGCCTGGCTTTTATTTCGTTTGTGCAGGTGCAGCGCCGTTACAATGGGGGCCTATTTTAGAATTAGAAATGGATATAAAACAGCGCCGCTTCAACATGAAGCGGCGCTGTTTTGTTTGATGAGTTTTTGAATGCACCACCCTAAAATTCTGCCCACGTGGCAGGAACAGCCGGTGTGGTTCTGGCCGTGTATCATGCAAATGTTATACGGGGGTTTTTTGCTGCACGCTGTGGCTATTTTCCAAGGCTTTCCAAATAGGCTTTTGGCCCGGTTTCGTAGAGGTTGCCGCCCTGGGTATCAATGGCGACGGTGGCGGGGAAATTCACCACAGTCAACTCGTGGATGGCCTCGGGGCCCAAATCCTCATAGCATACCACCCGGCAGGCCGTTACGCACTGGGCCAGTAACGCGCCCGCCCCGCCCAAAGCGCCAAAATATACCGCGCCATGCTCTTTCATGCTGCGTATCACGGCTCGGCTGCGCTGGCCTTTGCCTATCATCCCGCGCAGGCCTTTTTCAATCATCTTGGGGGCGTAGCGGTCCATGCGGTAGCTGGTGGTGGGCCCCGCCGAACCGATGACTTGCCCCGGCGCGGCCGGGGTGGGGCCAACATAATAGATGAGGGCGTCCCGCAAAGGCAGGGGCAGGGGACGGCCTTCGTCCAGCAGTTTGACCAGCCGGGCGTGGGCGGCATCCCGCGCGGTATACAGGCAGCCGGAAATCAGCACGCGGTCGCCCGCGCGCAGCGCCCGGGCCTCGGCCGGGGAAAAGGGGGCTGTGAGATGTATTTCCATAAAAAGAAGAATCTCCTTTTGAGTTGCTGGGGCTATAGGCTGGCGCTGGCGTGCCGCGCGGCGTGGCAGTTTAGGTTCACGGCCACCGGCAGGCCAGCAATGTGGGTGGGCCCGGGCAGAATGGCCACCCCCAAAGCGGTGGTTTGGCCGCCAAAGCCCTGCGGCCCCACCCCCAGGGCGTTGATTTTTTTCAGCATGCGGGCCTCTAGCTGGGCATAGTAAGGGTCCTCATTCGGCTGGCCCAGGGGGCGCAGCAGGGCTTTTTTCGCCAGCAGGGGGGCGGCACTGAAGTTACCGCCCAGCCCCACGCCCACCACCACGGGCGGGCAGGGGTTTCCCCCGGCGCGGTATACCGTCTCCACCACAAAATCCACCACGCCGTCCTCCCCCGAGGAAGGGGGTAGCATGGCCAGGCGGCTCATGTTTTCGCTGCCAATGCCCTTTGGGGCCACCGTGATATGCAACCCCTCGCCAGGGGCGAGGTCTATGTGCAGGAAGGCGGGGGTGTTGTCCCCGGTGTTTTGGCGGCGCAAGGGGTCCCCCACCACCGATTTTCGCAAAAACCCCTCGGCATAGCCCAGCCGCACACCCTCGTCTATGGCCTCTTGCAGGCTTCCGCCCGTGATGTGTACCTCCTGCCCCAGTTCGATGAACACACAGGCCATCCCGGTGTCTTGGCAGATGGGGCGTTGCTCGGCCTTGGCCAGTTGCAGGTTTTCCAAAAGCTGCCCCAGGGTGGCGGCAGCGGGGGCCCAGGGCTCGCGGGCGGCGCAGGCGGCCAGGGCCTCTTCCACGTCTGGGGGCAGTTCCACGCAGGCTTTTTTGCAAAGCTCGCGCACCGTTTCTGTGATGGTTCTGGCCTCAATTTCTCTCATCGCTGCATCCACTCCCGCCTCGTTGCCCTGTTTGTTTTGAGTATACGGGGAAAGCCGGGGGGCGTCAAGCGGCTGGGCGGGAAAAGCGGCTTGACAAGGGCGGGGGAACGCGGTATAATAACCAGGGTTGTAAAGGGAAACGCTTTACACTTGGCCGGGCCGGGGCCCCCAAAACATTGGTGGCGGCGGGGCTGGCCAAAGCGCTGAAAAGGAGGGGCAGGCATGGCCAAGAATCTGGAATTATCCTATTTGATTGATTTTTATGGCGATGTGCTGACCGAGAAACAGCGCGATGTGATGGAACAATACTACAACGATGACCTCTCCCTGGCCGAGATAGCCGAAAATTTTGGCATCACCCGCCAGGGTGTGCGAGATTCCATCAAGCGGGGGGAGGCCATCCTGCTGGATTTGGAAGACAAGGTGGGGTTTGCCCGCCGTTATAAGGAATTGCAAGAGGGCCTGGAAAAGCTGGACGAGATGGCCAGGGAGATGGAGCGGCAGACCAAGGGGGGCTTTGCTTCGGCGGAGTTCATTGCGGGGAAGGCCGCCGAGATGCGCCGCACCATCGAAAGCCTGGCGGAATAAACAGCTAGCCCCCAGGGCAACGGCAGAAAGGAGCTTCCCGTGGCATTTGAATCTTTGAGCGACCGCTTGTCGCAGGTGTTTAAAAAACTGCGCGGCAAAGGGAAACTGAGTGAAACCGACATCAAAACCGCCATGCGGGAAGTGCGCATGGCCCTTTTGGAGGCCGACGTCAACTATAAGGTGGCCAAGGACTTTATCGCCGGTGTGACCGAGCGCGCCGTGGGCCAGGAAGTGATGAACAGCCTCACCCCGGCCCAGCAGGTGGTGAAGATTGTCAACGAAGAGTTGACCGCCCTGATGGGCGCTGAGAATGAGTATATCCATTTGAAATCCACCCCGCCCACCGTCATTATGATGTGCGGCTTGCAGGGCAGCGGCAAAACCACCCATACGGCCAAGTTGGCCCGTTATTTCCAAAAGCAGGGGCACCGCCCGCTGCTGGCCGCCTGCGATATCTACCGCCCCGCCGCCATAGACCAGTTGCAGGTGGTGGGCCAGGCCGCCGGGGCCGCCGTGTTCACCCTGCCGGGCGCCAAGCCGGAGGAGATTGCCGCCAAGGCCCTGGCGCATGCCAAAGACCATGGCAACGATATTTTGATTCTGGACACAGCGGGCCGTTTGCATGTGGACGAGGAACTGATGGAAGAACTGGGCCGTGTAAAACAGGCCCTGACGGTGGACGAAACCCTGCTGGTGGTGGATGCCATGGTGGGCCAGGATGCCGTGAACGTGGCCCAGAGCTTCAACGAGAAAACGGGCATCGACGGTGTGATTATCACGAAGCTGGATGGCGACACCCGGGGCGGCGCAGCGCTAAGCGTGCGCGCGGTGACGGGCAAGCCCATCAAGTTTGCGGGCGTAGGCGAAAAAATAGACGACCTGGAAGCCTTTTACCCAGACAGGATGGCTTCGCGCATCCTGGGCATGGGCGACGTGCTAACCCTGATAGAAAAAGCCCAGGACGCCGCCGACGAAAAAGAATCCGAAGCGGCCGCAAAGCGGCTGATGGAAAACAAGTTCGACATGAACGACCTGTTGAGCCAGATGGCCCAGCTTAAAAAGATGGGCGGGGCCTCGGCGCTGATGGGGATGATGCCCAAGATGGCGGGCGGCGCGGCCGAGGTGGACGACAGCCAGTTCGTGCGTATTGAGGCCATGATTCAAAGCATGACCCCCGCCGAGCGGGAAAAACCCTCCATCATCAAGCCCCCGCGCAAGCGCCGCATCGCGGCGGGCAGCGGTACCCGGGTGGAGGATGTGAACCGCCTGCTGAAAATGTATGAGCAGATGAGCAAGATGATGAAGCAGCTAAACCGCAACCCCAAAAAGCTGGGGCGGATGCTGAAAAGCATGGGCGGCGGCATGGGTTTCTAGCACAGGATGGATATTAGCCGGGCAACCGTTTAATATAGTAAGCAAAAAATGAGTATAGAGTATTGCGGAGGTGTACGTAAACATGGCAGTGAAAATCAGGCTGCGCCGTATGGGCGCAAAAAAGGCCCCCTTCTACCGTATCGTGGTGGCGGATTCCCGCTTCCCCCGTGACGGCCGTTTTATTGAGGAGATTGGCTACTACGACCCCACCAAGAACCCCAGTGTGGTGGAAGTGGACGCAGAAAAGGCCAAAAAATGGATCTCCAACGGGGCACAGCCCACCGAAACCGTGCGGGCCTTGCTGAAAAAGAAAGAGGTCCTGTAACATTAAAGGAGATAGGCTATGCAAGAGGTGCTGATCGCGATCGTGCGGGGGCTGGTGGATGAGCCAGACGCCGTACAGGTCGAAGTGGACGATTCGAACCCCAGGGAGGTCGTCTTTCACCTCATCGTGGCGGAAGCGGACAAAGGGCGGGTGATTGGCCAAAAAGGCAGCAAAGCGCGCGCTATCCGTACCGTTATGAGTGCGGTTGCCTCAAAGCAAGGCAAACGGGCCAGGGTGGAAATCGACTAGACGGTGTACGCACCGTTTGTGGCAAAGGGGCAAAAGCCGGTGGCAATGCGTTCCTCTTCTTTGCACAAGGCACGGGTACGCAGGGCTTCCCTTTGGAACATCCGAACATAAAACTGCCGCAGGCGGCGCTGAAAGGCGCTTTTCCTGCGGTGGTTTTTTTTGCCGCTTATTTATGGTAAAATAGCCATACGGAAATGGTGCCACTTAAACTAGCCAAGGTGGGTGCGCCAGGCCTAGAACACCAAACAGAAAGAGGGAGTTACCATGCCGGCGAAACAGAACAAGGGGAAAAGAAACAGGCTGCGGTTTTCGGTGCGGCTGCACTTTGCGCTGGCCGTGCTGGGTTTTTTGGCGGCGCTGGTGGGCATGTGCTTGGCCTTTGCGGCGGGCATTCGCCGGGCCGAGAAAAAAGCCCTGGCGCGCCTGCCGGAGCTTAGCGAAGAAGCGCGCGCGGCCTGCCTTGCGGCCAGCGCCACAGGCGGCGGGGAAAGCGGCCAAGCGGGTACTACCGGCCTGCCCCAAACGCCGGGCCTGGAGGAGGCCGAGCAGGAATGGGACAAGGATTCGGGCGTGGTGTGATGAAAAAGGAATTTTTGGAAGCCGGGGAGTTTGTTAGTACCCACGGCATTGGCGGGGAACTGCGGCTGTACCCCTGGTGCGATTCGCCGGAGTTTCTGGCGGGTTTTGCGCAGCTTTACCTCAGCGCCGCGGGCGGGAAACCCGTGCAGGTGGAGGCCGTACGTCCGCATAAAACCCTGTGTATTGTGAAACTGGCGGGGGTGCACAGCATCGAAGAGGCCCGCCCCTATATTGGGAAAACTGTGTACATCAGCCGTGCGGAAGCCGCGTTGCCAGAGGGGCATTATTTTGTGCAGGATATTCTGGGCGCGCGCGTGGTGGATGCCGACACTGGCCGGGAATATGGCCATATAGAAGAAGTGAGCCACCCCGGGCGGCACGACGTATGGCAGGTGCAAGATGAAAACGGGGAACACTATCTGTTTCCCGCGGTGGAACCCTTCCTGGTTAAGCTGGATGTGGCAGGGGAGCTGGCGCTGGTGCGCCCCATTGAGGGAATGTTTGAGGCGGCGCCCCCGCCCAAAGCCAAGGGCAAAAAAACCAAAAAGGACGGGCTATGATTCGCATTGATATCGCCACCTTGTTTCCAGACATGTGCAACACCGTGATGGACGAGAGCATCATAGGGCGGGCACGGCGGGAGGGGAAATTTCAGCTTCACTGCCACAATATCCGGGAGTATACCCTCTCAAAGCAAAAACAGGTGGACGATTACACCTATGGCGGGGGCCACGGCATGGTGATGCAGGCCGACCCCATTGCCCGCTGCCTGGAT
>CAYYLW010000137.1:0-7001 GCA_964472465.1 uncultured Oscillospiraceae bacterium
GTATGAAGAGGCGGCGGAAACACTTCTGGCAGCAAAGTATGACATGCCACCAGAGGTGTTGGAACGGATGCTATTCCTGGCGCTGGTGTGTGCGCAGGATGAGGCCTTGACCGCGCAGTACATAGAGGAGACCGGCCCCTATAGGCTGATTTTGGTGGCACTGGCCGATGGAGGAATGCTGGAAGAGGATGCCTATATTCTTATAAAACAGAACTACCACCTCATCGCCTTTGCGGCGGGGCTACCGCTGGCCAACCGCATGCTGGATATCTTCCCCAGTGAACGGGAGAATTTTCTAATACGGTTTGAATATTATTATTTTTCTGGCCTGTGCGCCCACCTGTTGGACGAATACCCCATAGAACCGGCCCTGGACGACGCGGCCCTGCATGTAAACCTGGCGGACGCCTGCTGTGTGGCGGGCCGCTACGACGCGGCCTGGGCCTGGCTGAAAGAGGGCTTTGAAAACGGCCCGCTGATGCCGGAGTGGTTTAGCCTGGCCGAGGTGGTGGCCCAAAAAGCCGAGGGGGAGACAAAAGCCGAGGCCGAGTGGTATGGCAAAGTCTACCTGCCGCTGTATGAGGAACACCTCGATTTGGGCGACATGGTGCGCACCCACAAGGAGATACCCGAAACCAGCAAAAAGCAGACCAAAAAGCTGGCAGATTTAACGGCGAAGAACATAGAGAAGTGGATGGAGCCCATCGAAGCGCGCCCATTTGAAGGCCAACTGAGCGTGTGCCAGCAGGCCGCGGCTTTGCTGGCGAAAAAAGGCAACCTGCCCGAGGCCGTGCGCCTATATAGCCGGGTGCTGGGTTACCCCGAACAGGTGTGCCAAAGCGGGCCGGCAAAAGAACTGGCCACCCTGCTGCAAAAGGCGGGCAACACCGAGCCTAAGGCCTTTTTAGAACGCCTTGCGTTCGGGGAACGGGTCGCACTAGATGCCCGCTTCGGGGAAACCATGGCCACATTGGAAGCACAGGATGCCGCCGCCCTACTAGAGGGGCAAAAACGTGCCCTGGCCGCCCTGCCCCCTGCCACCTTGAAAATGCTGGAAAAGGCGGCTGGGCGGTACCCTGCCCTTGGCACGCTGGACTGGAAGGGCAGCGATTTCACCCTTTTAGAAAACCGCGCCAACATGTTGCAGCAGGGCAAAGAGGAGCTGCGCTGGCTGTATGGCCGCCTAGAGACGGCGGTGGACCGCGAGGTGCTGGTGGCCCTTTTGGAAAACTGGCTCAGCCTGCGGCCGGAGGCCTTGCAAAAGGCCCAAGATACCCAGCAGGTGTGCTATGCCGGGGCCGATGTATTCTTCCGCCTGCCCGGTGAAACCCTGGAAACTGCCACCGAAGAGCAACGCCAGGAACTTTGCGAAAAGAAACCCCCGCTGGATGTGCCGCTGCTGGGGGCCCCCGGGGAACTTTGGCGGCTGCCCCGCCTGCTAGACGAAATATGCCCGGGCTATGTGTTCCACCTGGCTTACCTGGAAGAAAAATGGATACCCGGCAGGCTGGCTCTGCTGGCGGTGCACCCCGAGGGCCCCGCCGAAATTGCGCAGGGCGATTTGGAATGGGGCGTATATGTGGATTATAGCAAGCCCACCAGGCCAACCACGGGGATGCAAATTATGGGGATGCAAGTCACGCAAATCTCGGTGGAAAAAGAGCCACAAGTGGCAGAGGAATAGCCCAGGGCCTGGTGTTCGGCCCAGCTACCGTGGTGTGTACACAGGATAAAAGGAAGGCCCCCTGCTTTGCAGGGGGCCTTCCTTTTACAGTTCCAGCGTGCGGCGTACTTTTTTGTAGGTGAAGCGGTATATCCCCCAAAGCAGGGCGCTGCCCAAAACCAGAACGCCCAGGTCCACGCCCAGGGTGGTCCATTCGCCTGCCGCCATCTGGCCGTCGTTCATCAACAGCAGCAGGCAGTTGAAAGCCAGAATGCCAAGGCTGCCAATGGCTATGGGCACGGCGAACACCTTAGAAAGCTGCCCGCGTACCGAGGCCACTAGATAGGCACGCTTGGCTCCCAGGCGGCGCAGGTCTGTGTACACCTGGCGGTTGTTCATGGCAATGGTGAGGCAGCGCGTGTAGGCAATTACCCCCACGGCGCAAAAGCAAATGAGGGACATGAAGAGGAATAGCATCAGTTGCACAGAGAGGTTCCGCACCAGGGTGTTTTGCTCCAAAATGGCGAAACGGGGGATGTAGCGCCAATAGATGTTGAACTGGCTGGTTTCTCTATCCTCGTAGGAGACCCGCAATTCAGGGTCTACATCGCCACGGTAATCTTGCCCGGTGGCGTTTATGTTTAGTTTATCCACCCGGTCGTAGTTTTCATACATGGCAGAGGCTTCTGTGCAGCCATCTATGATGGCGTTTTGTAATTTTTGGGCAAAGGGATAGCTGGCCGCGGGGTCCTCCACGTTAAACTGCACCCAGGTCTCTTTCCACTCCTCGCTCAGCCCCTCGGTCAACGCGGCGTAGTCCGCGTCATCCAGCACGATGTAACGGTTCAGCAAATCATTATGCCGCTCTTCTTGGAAACGCACCTCCAGGGTGCTTTTGGTGCTGGGGTTTGTGAAAAGTTTCATATCTTCGTAATAGTCGAAAAACCTTTGGGCGTAACCTTCCGCTGTGAGGAAGAGGAACTGCCCAGGCTTCACATCGGCGTTATCGCCGCTGATGAGGCGGTAGGCGCTTTCCGAGAGGAAACTTTCCTCCGCGTAAAAAGGGAGGTAGGTGTTGCCGAAGCGGCCGTCTCCAGTGGGTTCTTTGTCGATGCCGTCGGTGGCCATGTTGGCGAAGGGCACCTCGGTGTACTGCAAAATGCGCACTTTTTCTTCGGCGGCCAGCCGCTCTATCTCCGCCTGGCCCGGCACGCCGGTTTCGTCTACGCGATGGTGGAAGGCAAAATGCGTGTCTCGCTTTTGCAAGGAGAGCAGCTGAGGTATCACATTCATAGGCAAATAGAACAGAGAGAAATAGGCGGCGATTATCAAGACGGTAATCACGCACATGTTTTGCACGGTTTGCCGTCCTTGAAATTTCATCATGCTGCGGGCGATGATGTGCTTGTAGTACTGCTTTTGGCCGCCAAAGCCCCGCACAACAACGAAAAGGAGCATCAGGTACAGCCCTACGGCCGCCGGAATGTATAGCAGGTTTACCCAAAACGGTGTGGTGTAGCCTCCTAAATCAGCCAGCAGGCTGGGTAGCACAAGCGCGCCCCCCGCGCCCCCTATCAGCAGGCCCAGCCCCAAAAAGCCCTGCCACTTTTTCACATCCCGCACCGGCTCGCTTTTGCGCTGTTCGTTCACAATGTCGATGATGTTGCCGCGCCGGATAAAGCGCAGGCCCATGGAAAACAGAATAAGCAGGGTACACAGCAGGAAGATAAGGGGCCAAATGAACCCCTGGAGGCTGGGGCGAAATGCCATGTCTACGCTATCCACCACGAACAGGCGGAACAGCTGCCAAATACCGGCGGCCAGGGGCAGGCCCAGCGCAAGCCCCGCGGCCGAGCTGATGGCGGCCACAAGGGCAATGTCGCCAAACAGCAGGGGGGAGAGTTGCCTGCGCCGTGCGCCCAGTGCCATCAGTACCCCGGTTTCCCGGCTTTTGCCGCGAAAAAAAAGGGAGGAGGCATAGCCGGTGAATGCCATGCACCCGGCCATGGCCAGCACAAAAATCATCACCATTTGTTTGCGGCTGTCGCCCCCTTCTGGCAGAAATTCCTGCACGGTGTGGCTATCCAGCACCGTGCCAAACGCTGTGATGAGCAGTACCGACACAAAAAGGCAAAGGGACAAAAGCAGATAGCTCGGCAGGTTTTTCCGGCGTAGCATCCCATAGGTTTTTGCCAAGGTCATTATGCCGCCCCCTCTTCGCTCATGGCTTTGATGGCCGCCAGCAACTCATCCTGGAAGCGTCCTGGGTCACCGTGGTTCACCAGGTTTTCGCGTACCAGGCCGTCCTTCATGATGATGACTCTATCGCAATAGGAGGCGGCGAAACTGTCGTGCGTAACCATGAATATGGTGGCGTTCAGGGCGCTTTGGGCCTGTTTAAAGCTCTGAATCACAGCCCGGCTGGATTTCGAATCCAAATTTCCGGTGGGTTCATCCGCCAGTATTAGCAGGGGGTCGTTGATGAGGGCCCGCGCCACGGCCGTGCGCTGGCGTTCTCCGCCCGAGACCTCGGCGGGATATTTGCCCCGTATGTGGGAGATGCTGAAAATTTGGCAGAGGGTATCGGCGCTTTCTTCCATCCTCTTGTCGGCCTTGCCGCTGATAATGCGGGGCAGCATGATGTTTTCTTTCATGGTGAGGCCGTCTAGAAGCATGAAGTCTTGAAACACAAAGCCCAGTTTGCGGTTCCGCACCTGCGCTAGCTCGTCTTCGGTAAGGCTGGCCAGGCGCAGGTTTCCCAGGGATATGTCACCTTGCTCGAAGGGGATATAGCAGGAGATACAGTTTAGTAGAGTGGTTTTCCCAGAGCCAGAGGGGCCCATTACGGCCACGAATTCACCTTGTTCCACAGCCAAAGAAACGCCTTTCAGCACCGCGTAATCCTGTTTTCCCGTATGGTAGGTCTTGTGTAAATTTTCCACATGTAGCATGGTATGTACCCGCCCTTCCTGGTTTAGTTTCCTGTCTCCATCATAGGGGCGGCGGGGCGGCGGCACAAACAGGCCTGCCAAATTTGGCATGGCGCAGGTAAAGTTTGGCAAAATTCGGGAAACACATGTCATAATTGGCAGCTTTTTTGTAAAGTTTGGCCAGGGGCAGGGGGGAAGTTCCGGCGAAGATGTGGTACAATATCCGGGAGTAAACTAGGAGGGCGACAATGCTTCATATTGGCCTTTGTGACGACCAACTGCCCGCCAGGCAAAACCTGCTGGGGATGCTGCGCAGGCGGCTGGCCCAGCGGGAACTGGACGCCGAGTTTTGGGAGTTTTCCTCGGGGGAGGGGGTGCTGGGCTGGCTGGAAAAGCACCCCGGCGGGTTGGACGTTTTGTTTTTGGATATTGAGATGGGCGGCATAAGTGGGATGGAAACGGCCCGGCGGATACGCCAGGAGGACGGGGCCATTTTGCTGGTGTTTGTAACGGGATATGCGGACTATGTGTTTGACGGCTACAGTGTGAACGCGCTGGATTACCTGATGAAGCCCGTGGACATGGAAAAGCTGGACGGGTTGCTGCTGCGCATTTTGGGCGCCACCGAGAAGGCTGCCCCCCGGCTGTACTGTGTGAAGAACGCCGAGGGGATATTCAAGGTGCCGCTGGCGGATATCCTATACTTCCAAAGCGAAGGGCGGAAGGTGCAGCTACATACAGCGGGGCGCTGCCATGCGTTTTACGCCAGGCTCAACGACGTGGAAACGCAGTTGCCCGGTGGGTTTGTGCGCATCCACCAGCGGTATTTGGTGCGGGCTGCCGCGGTGGATAGCTTTGAAGGAGACCGGGTGATGGTGGCGGGGCGTAGCCTGCCGGTAAGCCGCGCCTGCCGGGCGGGGGCCATGCTGGCCATCACAGAAGACCGGCTGGGGGAGGGGACATTTTGATACGGGACGCCTGGATCGAAATTCTTCCCGTGGCGGGGCCTTGTATTGGGCTGATCAACGGCTGGCTGTGTATGTTGGTGATGGGGCGTTTTTTGCCGCTGGGCCGCCTATGGCGGAAAATATTGCTGGCGCTGATGCTGGACATGGCGCTGGGGCAGGTTATTTATATCGGAGACCCCATCAATATTCTGGCCGGTGCCGTTTGTTTTTTTCCCGCGGTGCTGCTATTGTGCGGGGGGCGGATGCTGGCCCGTGTATCCATCGGCGGCATTTTGTTCGCCGTGTACATCTCCTCGCAGGCCATTTTCTGCTCCATTCGGCCCCCCTTCGATGTGTTCATTGTCTTCTATTCCATGGCGCTGTGGCTGGGCATCTACCTGTTTGTGCGCTGGCGACTGGTGCCCATGGAGGGGGGGTATATCCTCTCAGCCAGGCTGTGGCTGCTGGCGGACGCACTGGCCGCCATGCCGTTTGGCGCCACCTTGGCCGTCATCTCCCTCACGGAGCACAGCCGCACCTATACCGTGGATAGCTGGTTTGAGGATGTGCTGGTTATTTACAACGAACCGGTGCTGCTGGTGGTGCTTTCGCTGGCGGCGGTGGCCGCGGTGGTGGTGCTGGCGGCGGTGGTGGTGCTGGCCAAAAACGAGCAGTTAGAGCGCCAGCAGCTTTTGTGGCAAGCCAGGCTGCAAGCCTACCAAAACATGGAGCAGACCCAAACCCAGGTGCGCCGCCTTCGCCACGATATGGCAAACCATCTCACCGCCATGGCAGGGCTGGACGACACCGGGATGCGCCATTACCTGGACCAGTTGATGGATTCCCCCGCCATGAAGGGCGGGCAGCGTTACTGCCAAAACGAGGTGGTGAATGTGGTGCTGGCCAGCAAGGCTCCGCTGGCGGAGAGTGGCGGCATCAAAGCGGAGTACCGTCTCACTTTGCCCGGCGGCCTTCCCCTGCCGGACACCGACCTCTGTGCCATTTTCGCAAACCTGCTGGACAACGCCCTGGAGGCCTGCCAAAAATGCGAGGAGGGAAGCCGTTTTCTCCGTCTTGTTGCCAGTGCCGAAAAAGGGCTTTTGCTGCTGCGGCTGGAAAACAGCATGCAGGGGACGCTGGTGTTTCAGAATGGTTTGCCCGCCACCACCAAGAAGAACGGGGAAAAGCATGGGTTTGGTCTTTGGAGTGTGCGGGAAATTGTGAACCGGTACAAGGGGGCCATGCACTGTAGCCAGCAAGGGGACACGTTCGTCCTCAGCCTAAGCGTGCCGATGGCGGCGGGGGCCACACTTGCCAAAAGCGGCATATTTTAGGTGTAGCAAGACTGTAAGGCGAAGAGGGCAGCGCTTTTCTTCTTGGCCCCCCGCCGTTAGGCGGGGGGCCTTCACTTGCCAAAAGCGGCATATTTTAGGTGTAGCAAGACTGTAAGGCGAAGAGGGC
>CAYYLW010000138.1:0-2453 GCA_964472465.1 uncultured Oscillospiraceae bacterium
CGCACAGGCAAAGATGCTGCCCAGCAAAGGGCCATCCGCTTCGCTTAGCTGGGCCGCCGAATCAATATGCGCCTTGGGGATAATCAAAATATGGGTGGGGGCCTTCGGGTCGATATCCCGAAAAGCCATCACGCTCTCATCCTCGTGCAAAATAATGCTGGGAATTTCCTTGTTCGCTATTTTACAGAACAGACAGTCCGCCATACAGCACCTCCACGCTTAGGCTTTCAGCATCTGCCGCAAAATATCCGGCAGGGCTTCTAGCGCCTCGTCTACCTTGGTTTTGTCTTTCAGGCCCGCCATCGCAAAATCCGGCTTACCACCGCCGGAGCCTCCCGCAATGGCCGCCACCTGCTTGATAATATCGCCCGCTTTCAGCCCTTTTTTCACGGCCTCGGCCCCACAGCACACCACCAAGGTCAGTTTGCCCTCGGCCTCGCCGCAGAAGGCACCCACCGCGCCCGGGCGGTTTTGCTTGCACATGTCGCTCATCTTACGCAACGCATCGGGGGCGGTGCCGCTCATAAACAGGGTGACCACCTGCACCCCCTCCACGTCCATCGCGTCTTGGAAGATGTTTTCGGCCTGGAAGGCCGCATTGCGCTCTTTTTGGGCCTCCAGCTCGCGCTCGGTGGCTTTCAGCTCGCTCATCACACCCGCCGCGCGCAGGGGTAAGTCGGCAATACTGCCGGCTTTTAGGGTGCGGGCGGTGTGGGCCAGCAAATCCTCCCGGTCTTGCAGGAATTGTAGCACGCCATAGGCCGTGGTGCTCTCGATGCGGCGCACACCCGCCGCCACAGACGATTCAGATAAAATCTTAAAGCAGCCTAGCAGCGAGGTGTTGTTTACATGGGTGCCGCCGCAAAACTCGGTGCTCCAGCCGCTGGCGTCCACCACGCGCACCACATCGCCATATTTTTCGCCAAACAGGGCCAGGGCACCCAGCTTTTTGGCCTCCTCAATGGGCATGGTACTGATGTTCACGGGCAGGGCGTCGTAGATGATTTTGTTCACCAGACGCTCGGTTTTTTGAATCTCTTCCCCCGTCATGGCCTGGGTGTGGCTAAAATCGAACCGCATGCGGTTTTCATCCACATAGCTGCCAGCCTGGTGCACATGCTCACCCAACACCTCGCGCAGCGCCCGCTGCAACAGGTGGGCCGAGGTATGGTTGCGCATGATGGCCCGCCGCCGCTCTTCGTCCACTTCGGCCAGCAGGGTATCCCCCGTGCGCACCACGCCCTGTTCCAGGGTGCAGTTGTGCACAAAATAACCGCCGTCTATCTTTTTCACGTCCTGCACTAGCAGGCGCGCGCCGTTTCCGGTAAGGTAACCCGTGTCGGCCACCTGGCCGCCGCTCTCGGCATAGAAGGGGGTTTTGTCCAGCACCACTAGCACGCCCTCTTTGGCCCCTTCGTCGGTGGCCACGGCGTCCAGTAGGGTTTCCCCATCGGCCAAGGCCAGCACCTGGCTCTCTTTCACCAATTCATCATAGCCCACAAACTCGGTTTCCGGGGCGGTCAATTCCGCAAACAAGCTGGCCTCCCAGCCGGAAATTTCCCGGGACATCCGGTCTTTCCGGGCCTTCTCCCGCTGCTTTTCCAGTTCACTCTTGAAGGTGTCAATATCCACCCGCACCCCCACCTCTTCGGCAATCTCGCGGGTCAAATCCAGCGGGAAACCAAAGGTATCGTGTAGGCGGAAAGCCTCGATGCCCGAAAGCACCTTCTCGGTGCCTTTGGCCGCGGCTACGGCCAGGCTATCCAGCATCTCATTCAGCCTAAACAGGCCTTGGTCAATGGTGCGGGAGAAACGCTCCTCCTCCGCGCCAATATTCTTCTTGATATAGGTCTCGTTCTCCCGTAGTTCGGGGTAGGCACCCTCGTTTTGGCTGATAACCGTCTCGGCCAAGGCCGTGAGGAAGGGCCCCTCAATGCCAATCATACGGCCGTGGCGGGAAGCGCGGCGCAACAGGCGGCGCAGCACATAGCCCCGCCCGTCGTTGCTGGGCAGCACCCCATCACCCACCATGAAAACGGTGGAACGGATATGGTCGGTAATAACGCGTATGGAGATATCGGTTTTACGGTCGGCCCCATAGGTTTTGCCGGAAAGGCTCTCCACATGTTCCAAAATCTTGCGGATGGTATCCACCTCAAACAGGTTATCCACCCCTTGCACCACGCAGGCCAGGCGTTCTAGGCCCATGCCGGTATCGATATTGGGCTTTTGCAGTTTTTCGTAGTGCCCTGCGCCGTCGGAATCAAACTCCGTAAACACCAGGTTCCACACTTCCATGAAACGGTCACACTCGCATCCGGGCTTACAGTCGGCGCTGCCACAACCATGCGCGGGGCCACGGTCGAAATATATTTCGCTACAGGGGCCGCAGGGGCCACTGCCGTGCTCCCAGAAGTTATCGGCTTTGCCCAGGCGCACCATATGATCCTCGG
>CAYYLW010000138.1:2553-6948 GCA_964472465.1 uncultured Oscillospiraceae bacterium
CTGCCGTGCTCCCAGAAGTTATCGGCTTTGCCCAGGCGCACCATATGATCCTCGGGGATGCCCATCTCGCCCGTCCAGATATCGTAGGCGTCCTGGTCGTCCTCATACACAGAAATATGCAGTTTGTCCGCCGGCATGTCCATCCACTGGGGGGCCGTGAAAAACTCCCAGGCCCAGCTTATGGCCTCACGCTTAAAGTAATTCTGGAAACTAAAATTGCCCAGCATCTCAAAATAGGTGCCGTGGCGGCTGGTGATGCCCACGCTCTCAATATCCGGGGTACGGATGCATTTTTGGCAGGTGGTCACCCGGTGGCAGGGCGGCTCTTCGGTGCCCAAAAACCAGGTTTTCATGGGGGCCATGCCGCTGTTGATGAGCAATAGGCTCTTGTCGCCATTGGGCACCAGGGGAAAGCTTTTCAGCCGAAGATGCTGTTTCGATTCAAAAAACGAGAGAAATTTCTCGCGCAGTTCGTTTAGGCCAGTCCATTGCATGGGCGCCATTCTCCTTTGAATTAAACTATAATCCACCATTTATCATAGTGGGCCTTGGGTGGGAAGTCAAGGGTAGGCAGGGCTTCCCGGCGGTTCATTTACCTACAGGTCAATTCCCAAAAACTGCTTCACCAAAAGGCCAATCACAAACGAAATAACGGCCACGCCCAGGCTGATGGCAGCCATTTCCCCAAAGCGTTTGCCAAAATTTTCGTCTTTGGCAACGGCAATGTAGTAGTTGAAAAACAGGATGATGAGAATGACCACCACCAGCATGGTGATAAGCGCCGCCCAGTACAGGTGCGCCGGGAACAACAGGTAGGGCAGCACCAGGCACACCACGGTAATCAAATAGGCAACACCGGTGTATACGCTGGATTTAAGCGCATTGCTGTTGCCCTCGGCGCGCTTGGCCAGGTAGTTTGAGGCCGCCATAGAGAGGGTGGCCGAAACCCCGGTGATAATACCCGAAAGGGCCACCAGGCGGGTGTTGGCCATAGCAAAGGTAAGCCCCGCAATGGTTCCGGTTAACTCCACCAGCGCGTCGTTCAGCCCCAGCACCATGTCCCCCACGTATTGCAGCCGTTCTTCGTCCAGCATGGCGGCCAATTTTTCCTCGTGGGCCTGCTCTTGCTGCATAATCCGCTCCATCTCCGGCAATTCCCCCACCAGCTTGTGGTAGGCCCCCGTGGTGCGGTACTCTCCTTTTTCCATCAGCTTGATAACAAATGTGTAGCCCATCAAAATACCCAGTAGGCAATACCACAGGATATGCAGGCGGTTTGGCTGTACCGGCCGCCCGGTATACCGCTGAAAAATACGGGCATGCTCGGTCTCTTCGCCGGCAATACGCTCTAGCACCGCACGGTTTTCCGCATTCTTTTCGCGTTTAGCCATATGCGTATACACCACATGGTCGGTTGTCTCGGTGCGCTGGTATTGTAGCAACAGCGCTTTTGTGCTCTCACTCAGTGTCGTTTCCATCTCATCACCATTTTCTTGGGGGGCTTCCCCCGGGTTTTGTTGTGCCACATGCTAGGCTGCCTGGCGCCTTGCCGGTTCCCCAGTTTTAGCGCCACGCAGCCTGGTTCCCCTGCCACTGCGGCAAAGGAACCAGCCCCTTTTTTTAACCAGAACATCAAAAAGCATAAGCCGGAGAAAAAGGATGCCGTGCCAGGCCGCATGAAACCGCGCGAAGGCAACAATGTGCCCATAGAACGATGCACAGGCTTGCCGGCAACAAGCAGTGCGCCCTTTTTAGGCAGGCAGGTGGCTTTTCATTTTTCTTCTTATCTATTATACTATAAATAGGCGAACAGGGGCAAACCAGAAAAGAAGAACTTTGGGAGGGCAAGGCATGGCAAGTGGCTTATTCACAGAAGGGGTGCGCCCCGGGGGGCTAACCACCGGGAAGGAAATTCGCATTTTGCTGTGTTATATGGTGGATAAAGCGGGCGGGCAACTGCGGCGCGAAGATTTGGAAGAGGTACTGGCCGAAGCGGAACTGGCCAATTATTTTGTGCTGGCCGAAAGCCTGGGCCAACTGGTGCAGCAGGGCCTGCTTACCGAGGAAAAGGGCCTGCTGGGCATCACAGAAGAAGGGCGTACTGTGGCCCAAAACCTGGCCGAAGACCTACCGCGCACCGTGCGGGAAGCCGCTGTGCGCGGGGTAATTTTGGCCCAGCAGTACGCCGCCAAGGCCGCCGCCTATGGCTGCGAGATCATCCCCGAAGAAAAGGGCCGCGCGGTACGTTGCCGCATTGGAGACGAGGCCGGGCGGCTGTTTTTGCTAGAACTGTACATGCCGGACGATTTAACTGCCCAGGCGGTGAAGGACAGGTTTGTGCAACAGGGCGAAGAGGTGTACCAGCTTTTACTGGCCGCCCTCACCCAAAACCCCACTATGGCCCAGCAGGCCTTGGATTCCCTGGCCCCCAAGGCCCCCACGGCGGAAATTGGCGCCAGCTAACCCCTTTGGTAAACATGGCCGATTAGATGGAACACACAATAATGGAGGTACAGGATGATGGCGCAGCAATTATTGCGTAACCCTGATGTAGCCCCCACGCCCGGAAACATTGCAGAAGGGCTGGGCGCAGCGAATGAAGTGTATATCCGTTTCCTGGAAGAACTGACGCAATACGGTGTCTCCCTGATGGACTGGCGCTACTACAACGATGGAAAAGCTTGGCTTTCCAAAGGGGAATACAAATGGGTAACCAAACGGGGCACAAACAAGGTAAAGCCCTTGTTCTGGTTATCCATCTGGGATGGTTTTTTTAAGGTATCGTTTTTCTTTTCCGCGAAAGTGCAGGATGAACTTTTGGCATTGCCGCTTAGCCCGGAGGCAAAAACTGTGATTCAAAATACTGAAATCAAGGGCGATAAGATGAGATTTCTTCCTGTTATTCTGGATGTGGACAGGCTAAACCAGCTTGAGGATGTGTGGGCGCTGGTGCAATTCCGGAAAGAGAAGATATAGGCTTCAAAATAAAAACAGGTTTTGGCGGCGCGCGGGCCACAAAAACCTGTTTTTATTTTTTTACGCCGCCTTCGGCTACGCCGCTGCCACGGAATACCGCCGCGATGCTCCAAAAAAATATTTTTATATCCAGCCCCAGGCTGATATGTTTGGCGTAGTAGCCGTCCAGCTCAGCCTTTACATCAATGGGCAGTTCATCCCGCCCGTTGATTTGGGCATAGCCCGTAAGCCCCGGCACCAGGGCATTGGCGCCGTATTTGTCCCGCTCGGCAATCAGATCGTCCTGGTTCCACAGCGCCGGGCGGGGGCCTATGACGCTCATCTGCCCCGCCAGGATATTGAACACCTGGGGTAGTTCGTCCAAACTGGTTTTACGCAAAAAGCGCCCCACCTTGGTAATGCGGCTCTCGGGGTTTTGTAAAAGGTGGGTGGGCACGTCGCCGGGGGTATCGGCATACATGGTACGAAATTTCAATATGGTAAATAGCTTTTTATTTTTGCCCACCCGCCGCTGTTTAAAAAACACCGGGCCGGGGCTATCCAGCTTGATGATAAGCGCCAGCAGCAGAAACACCAGCGCCAACAAAAGAGAGGCCAAAAAGGCCAGCAGAATATCAAATACCGGCTTTACAATACGCTGATACATCGGCTAATCCCCCCGCACAAATGGGTCGTGATGGAAGGTGGGCACCATGTCCAGCAAAGCCTGGATAAGGTTATCGCTGTTGTTGGAGTAGGCAATTTCTTTCAGCACACGCAGATGGTCGAAAAAGGTGATTTGGTTCAGCCGCAGCGGCGCGCCGATGAAGATTTTGTTGTTGCTGGTTTTTTCCAGGCCCTCTTCGTCCATCAGCAGCTCTTCATAGAGCTTTTCGCCGGGGCGCAGGCCGGTAAACTTGATTTTAATCTCGGTATACGGCACAAAACCAGCCAGCTTGATGAGGTTTTCCGCCAGTTCTAAAATACGCACCGGGTCCCCCATGTCCAGCACAAAAATCTCCCCGCCCCGGCCCATGGCCCCCGCTTCCAGCACCAGGCCCACGGCCTCGGGAATGGTCATGAAATAACGCACAATGTCCGGGTGGGTAACGGTAAGCGGCCCCCCGTTTTCAATTTGCTCTTTAAACAAAGGCAGCACCGAACCGTTGGAGCCCAGCACATTGCCAAAACGCACCGCCACAAAGCTGGTTTTGCTGCGCTGCGCCATGCACTGCACAATCATCTCACACAGGCGTTTGGTGGCGCCCATCACGTTGGTGGGGTTCACCGCTTTATCGGTGGAGATTAGCACAAAACGCTCGGCGCCGTATTTATCGGCGCTAACGGCAGTGTTGTAGGTGCCAAACACGTTGTTTTTCACGGCTTCCTCGGGGCTGTCCTCCATCAGCGGCACATGCTTGTGGGCCGCCGCATGGAACA
>CAYYLW010000139.1:0-6916 GCA_964472465.1 uncultured Oscillospiraceae bacterium
TCCACATGGGGCAGGGTGTCTGGCTGGATAGCGACAAGCTGGGCCCGGACGACGAGGTGCGCGAGGTACTGAAACACGGCACCCTCTCCATTGGCTTCATCGGCCTGGCGGAAACGCTGGTGGCGCTGTATGGCCAGCACCATGGCGAGAGTGACGAGATGCAGCAAAAGGGCCTGGCGCTGGTGCGCTACATGCACGCGTATTGCCAGCAAAAAAGTACCGAAACCGGGATGAATTTCACCCTGCTAGCCACCCCCGCCGAGGGCCTGGCCGGGCGCTTCATCCGGATGGACAAAAAACGCTACGGCAAAATTCCCGGCGTTACCGACCATAGCTTCTACACCAACAGTTTCCACGTGCCTGTGTACTACGATATCGCCGCCTATGACAAAATTCAGAAGGAAGCGCCCTACCACGCGCTTACCCCGGCGGGGCACATCACCTATGTGGAACTGGACGGCGACACCGCCCAAAACCTAGAAGCATTTATGGCTGTGGTGCGCTGCATGCACGATGCCGGGGTGGGCTATGGCTCCATCAACCACCCGGTAGACCGCGACCCCGTGTGCGGCTATGTGGGCATCATTCACGATGTATGCCCCCGCTGCGGCCGCCGCGAAGGCGAGGAGATTCCCATGGAACACCTGGCCGAACTGCAAAAACGTTACCCATGCATCACCGAGTTCTGCGGTTTGGAATAGACCCAAACGGTAAAAACAGGCGGCGGAACGTGCCGCGCAAAACCAGCCAACGGGCTTGCGCATTCCGCTTACACCTGTGGCCCTGGCAGGGGCATATAGAGGGGGGCCGCCCACCCGGCACACCGTGTTTTTACCGGTGGCTAGGGGGCCGCAACCCAGGGGGAAACTAACACCTGGTGCCCACAGGCGGCAGGGTTCCCAAAGATGGGCCGGGGCGGCCCGCACACCACCAACAGAAAGATTCCAAGGGAGGAAACAACCATGACAGACATGCAAACACAAAAACAACCCGGCAAGGGCATAGGCTTTGAACGTATCCGCCGCATCACCGGCTACCTGGTGGGCACCATGGACAAATGGAATGATGCCAAGAAGGCCGAAGAGAGCGAACGCGTCAAGCACAACCTTCCGTCCTAAGCGCCATGCGGGACGAATACCAGGATATGGCGGGGGGCGCTTTTCCAAAAGGCGCCTCCCTTTTTTTGGCCCAAACGGGCTTTGTGGGGGATTCCATTGTGGACGGCCCCGGCCTGCGCTGCGCGCTGTTTTGCCAGGGTTGCCCCCACGCCTGCCCCGGCTGCCACAACCCCGAAACCCACCCCTTTGAGGGCGGTAAACCCCTGCGCCTGGACGAGGTGCTGGAAAAAATCCAGCGGCACCCTCTCTGCCGGGGCATCACCTTTTCGGGCGGGGAGCCTTTTTGCCAGGCGGACGCCCTGGCGCTTTTGGCAGAAAACTTACGTGAGGCGGGCTATGAGCTGGCCGCCTACACCGGCTATACCTTCGAGCACCTGGCCGCGCACGGCAGCCCTGGGCAGAAACAATTTCTTTCTTTGCTGGACACCCTGGTGGACGGCCCCTTTGTGCTGGCCAAGCGCAACCTCAGCTTGCGGTTCCGTGGCAGCGATAACCAGCGCATCATCGATGTGCAGGCCAGCCTGGCCGCCGGGCAGGCCGTGCTGGAAACCGCTGGCCGCTGGGTGGGCGCAGCCACAGACGAACAAGCCCCCCTCTTTTAAAAAAACCGGGGACGTGGTATAATATAGGCATACTTTGGCCAGGGGGGCTGCTTCCCATGAAAACCGTAATGGTGGTGGACGATTCCCGTTTTATGCGGGAAGAGATTGTGCATCTGCTACAAGGCACCGAGTATTCGGTGTGCGCCTGCTGCCGAGACGCCGAGGAAGCCATGCAAAGTTATGGCGAAACCACGCCAGATTTTGTGCTGATGGACATTGTATTACCGGGTATTGACGGCATTGACGCCACCGGGTGTATTCTGGCCAAATGGCCCGGCGCACGGGTGGTGATGGTGAGTTCTATGGCCTATGAAGAGGACATGGAGCGCGCCCGCCAGTGCGGCGCCAAAAGCTTTTTGTGCAAGCCTTTTAAACTGGAGGATTTGCTACAGGCGCTGGAAAAGGCCGGCATCTAAAACACAGGGCCGGGGCATAAAATAAAAAGACCGCCGCTTTTTAAAAAAAAGCGGCGCCAAAAACTCAAGTGGCCGCAAACGGATGTTTGCGGCCTTTTCTATACCTTATACGTTGGCAATATCAATTTCGCCTTTGTTATAATACACGGTGGCGTTAAAAGCCGTTTGGCGCTGTATTTTGGTGGCGTCGCCAATGGTAATTTGGGCTGGCGGGTAGAGCACCTCCACACGCAGGCGGCACTCGCTGTTTTTCACCTGCTTTTTGTTCAGTTCTTCCAGTTGGCGGGCGGTACCGGCCAGTTGCATCTTCAGCACCGAAAGTTTCAATTTTAGGTCATCGGCCAACTGGGCCGATTCCGGCGCGCTGTTCAGCCCCGCATCCAAGAACCGGATGTTCTTCTGGGTCTCCTCCACCTCGTTTTCCAGCGCGCGGTGCTTTTGCTCCATCTCATGCTTATCCCGCAGGTAGTTGGCCGTGCTGCCCATGGTGATGACGATGTTGCGGTTCGATTGGTTGCCGATGGTCTTGGCTTCAATGCGCTCCAGGGCGGTGATATGCCCCCCAATGATGGCGCCCCGCCCCGTGGTCACCATCAGGGCCGTGTCGCTGGAAACGGTGGAGTTGATGATGGTATCGCAGACAATTTTCCCCCCCGCGGTAACGGTGGCGTTCTCGATAAACTTGCTGCGCACCTCTCCCTTGGCTTGCAGCATACCGTGGGAGTTGCCGTTCATGCCACGGCCCACCTGAATATCTCCCCCGGCAATGACGTTGGCGCCCTCTATCATGCCCTGCACGGTGATATTGCCCGTGGCCTGCACGGTGAACCCTTCCTGGATATCCCCATGGATGAGGATATCGCCGACGCTATCGATGTTGCCGGTTTCGGTGGAGATGTTCCCCTTGATGATGAGGATAGGGTCGACCCGGAAGCGCCCGTTTGCAAAAGACACCACCCCTTCGATGGTGGAGACAAGCTGGTCGCCCTCTTCGTTCATCTTGGTGTTTTGCCCCATGGGGGCCACGGCCTTTTGCCCGTTTTTGCCTTTCACCTCGCCCCCGGTCACATCGTGGCCGGAAATGGCGTTGGTGGGGGGAATCAGTTCACAAATAAGCTGCCCCTCGCTCACGGTTTGCAGCCAGCCCAGGTCTTTATAATCAATGGTGTTGTCTTCCCGCACCGTGAGGCGAATTTCCAGTTCCCGTTTGAAATGGTCAATCACCTGCCCATTTTCCCCATCGATGGGCAGTTCCCCTGTAGCAATTTGCATCAGGCGGAAATAGTGGGGGCGCTCGCCTTGGCGCTGCAATTTCTCCTCGTCCACATTAAACACCACCCCGCGCTCTTCCAGCGCGGCGCGCAGCATCTCCTCATCGGCGCCCCTCCCCCCCATCACCGGGGGAAAGGCAAACAGATAGGCGGACATTTTGTCTCTGGCCACAAACACCAGCACCTGGGCATCCACCGCTTCTTCTTGGATTAGTTCCTCTTCGTTTTGCGGCTTTTGGTTTTTTTTCATCAGTTCCCGGGCGCTTCGCTCGGCCTGGGTAAGCCAAGCGCGCTGCTCCTCGCTGGGCGGCTGGTCCCCCTCTATAAACTGAGACAGCAAAAAAGTGGCCTCGGCATCCTCCACCGGGGGCAGGCCCATGCGGCGCACGTACAGCTCGTACAGCGAATTACCCGCGGCAGGCAGGCAGTTTGGGTCGGGCTCTTCCTCTTCAAAATGGCCGGGCTCTTCGGGCAATTCCCCTGTAGCCGGCGGCTCTTCCCCTACAGCAGCAGGGCGCGAGGGGATGGGCAGCTCGGCCCCGCTGGCTGGCTTGCGCTCCCCTGCCGGCGGAAAATGGGGCGCATCCGGTGGGCCCTCCTCGTGCAAATGCACATGGGTGGTATCCTCTTTTTCTGCCCTGGCCGCCTTTCGCTCTGAGGAGGACAGCAGATTATACAGCAGGCTTTTAATGCCCCCCCGCTCCGGTCCATTCTTCTTTTCTTTATCTGCCATCTTTTCACCCCTTTGGCGTTCTAAATAGTATACCGCATTCCGCCCACACACGCAAAGGAAAAACCTGTTTTTTTTGCACCACTTTTGCATACATAAAAAAAGAACAAGGGTTCACACAATCTCCCTTGTTCTTTTTTTATTTTTTTGCGATAACCCAGCCTTTATTCCTTGGTTTCGGCTACCGGGGCCGCCTCTGCCGCCACCTTTTTCACCGCCGGTTTTTTCGCCGCTGGCTTCTTGGTTGCAGGTTTCTTCGCCGCCGGTTTGGCCGCCGCTTTTTTGGCGGCGGGCTTAGCGGCGGGCTTGGCCTCAGCTTTTTTGGCCGCAGGCTTCTTCGCGGCCGGTTTCTTCGCGGCCGGTTTTTTTACCGCTGGCTTCTTGGCGCCGTCCACTTCAGCCTCTACCAGCTTCCAGCGCTGTGTGGCGCCTTCCACATCTTCCCAAATTTGCACCGGGGTGCCGTCCATGGCGCCCAGGCCCACTAAATCCAGGCATTTGCCCGAAAGTTTTGATTTGATCTTGTAATAGCCCCGGCCCAGGTTTTCAATACTCCACATCTGGCTATCGGCCCCAATATAATCCCACTGGTGCACCCAGGCGCCATTCTCCACACCCTGCATGGCCACATCCAGCACCTTGCCGGAAAACACGTTGGTAATTTTGTAAAAATCCCCCGCCACTTTTTCCATCTGCCACTGCTGGGTATCTCCGTTGGCTTCGCTCCAAATGCGCACAATACCGCCATTTTCACGGCTAAACTCGCCCACCTCCAGCGCTTTCCCGTTCTTGGTTTTGATGAGATAGGGCTTGAAATCTTCAATGTTCACTTCTTTTTTCAAGGCTTACACCCTCCTTTAAAAAGTGGCCGCATGGCAACCAAACCGTATGGCGAATAGGTTTTACAAGCACAGTATAGCATGGAGCGGCGAAGAAAACAATATGCCAAGGGGGCTTTTCGCCCTACACAAGGCCTAAAAACGCGGGCCCATCACCGGCATATCGGAAAGGATGATTTGGGTATTGGTGTGCCCCACCGTTTGCAGCTGCCCCAGCAGGCGTTCTAGGGCCGCTATATCCTGGCAGCGCACCCGCATCATATAGCTGTGCCCCCCCGTCACGTGGTAGCACTTCATAATATCCTCTTGGTCGTTCAGCATGGCTTTGAAGGCCGCGCGCTCCTCTATGGGTACCGATATGGAGATGAGGGCATTGATTTGCGCGGCGCTAAATTTGCTGTTCAGCCGCACCGTATAGCCCTGGATGATACCCTGCTGCTCCATGCGGCGGATGCGCTCGGACACGGCGGGAGAGGTAAGGCAGACGCGGCGGGCCATCTCCTTCACCGTAAGGCGGGCATTTTCCTCCAGCAGCGAGAGGATATGGCGGTCCAGTTCATCCATTGTAAAACTCCTTATATAATAAAGCGGCGGGGCAAAAGAAGGCTGGCGAATTTTATACTATTAAGCAATATACTATATAAGCGTTATTATAGTACTAAAATATGGATTTGTAAATTATAATATAAAGTGTTTTCGAGGTTTTTATGTTGACAATAATAGGCCTGGCGGATAGAATAAGGGTGCGATAAGTATTTCCTTTGTTTGTACTTTCCCACCCCTCTAAAGCGAAACGAGCTGCGCCCCCGCAGCTCGTTTCGCTTTTATATGTTTGGCCAGCCGCCGCTATTCCCCCGCCCAGCCGCGGGCATGGCGCACGGCCTTGGCCCAACCCGCGCAGCAACGCCGGGCTTCCTCTTTGGGCATTTGGGGGGCAAACAGCGTATCTTCCTGCCGCTGGCTGTGTATCTCCCCAGGGCTTTGCCACACGCCTTCGGCCAGGCCCGCCAGCAGCGCGGCACCCAGGGCGGTGGTCTCCCGCACCTTGGGGCGGCGCACCGTGGCCCCGGTGATGTCCGCCTGAAACTGCATCAGCAGGTTGTTGGCCGAGGCGCCACCGTCCACCCGCAGCTCAATAATATCCACCCCGGCGTCTTTTTCCATGGCCAGCAGCACGTCCCGGCTTTGGTAGGCAATGCTCTCCAGCGCGGCGCGGATGATGTGGTTTCTTCCGGTACCACGGGTGAGGCCCAAAATGGTACCGCGGGCATACATGTCCCAGTAGGGGGCGCCCAGGCCGGCGAAAGCAGGCACCAAATACACCCCGCCGTTCCCCCCCGCTTTGGCGGCAAAGTATTCACTGTCGGCGCTATCGCGCAGCAGGCCCATTTCATCGCGTAGCCACTGGATAACAGCACCGCCCACAAACACACTGCCTTCTAAGGCATAGCAGGGCTGCCCGTTTGGGGAAGCGGCCATGGTGGTAAGCAGGCCGTGGCTGCTGGGCGCCGCGGTGGCCCCGGTGTGCATCAGCATAAAACAGCCGGTGCCATAGGTGTTCTTCAGTTCGCCTTTGGCAAAGCAGGCCTGGCCGAACAGGGCGGCCTGCTGGTCGCCCGCAATGCCCGCCACTGGCGCTTCCCCGCCGGGAATGGCCGCCAGGCCGTAAAAACCGCTGGAGGGGCACACCTTGGGCAACATGGCCATGGGAATGCCAAAAATCCGGCAAAGTTCCTCGTCCCAGCCCAGGGTGTGGATATTATACAGCATGGTGCGGCAGGCGTTGCGGGCGCAGCGGCAGCGTCGCCTCCTGCGGCTTTGTAGGGGGTGAAGCGCGCGCGCTATTCAAACAACATCCAGGGGTCGCCCTCCAACGGGTCTGCTTCCTCAGGGTCCCCACGCCCAACGCCTCCAGGAGACAGATGACAGCAAGGCGGAAG
>CAYYLW010000140.1:0-6910 GCA_964472465.1 uncultured Oscillospiraceae bacterium
CCATGAGCACGACCTGGCCCAGCGCTTTTCAGAGCGCATCATCACCATCGACCATGGCGAAGTGGTGGCCGATGACTTTACCGGGAAAGGGGGCGCTGCGTTTTGAGGCTCTCTTCTCTTAGGTACCTTATTAAACAGGGCTGGAAGAACATGGCGGCCAACCGCCTGATGACTTTTGCCTCGGTGGGCGTGTTAACGGCCTGCCTCATCATCACCGGCATTGCGGCCCTGGTGTTCATCAACGTGAACAGCCTGGTGAACTACATGGCAGACCAAAACGAGATTGTGGTGTACCTCACCCCAGAGGTGCCGGACGAGCAGGCCGCCGCCATGAACGACCAAATTGCCGCCATGCCCAATGTGCTGGGGGTGGAGTATGAATCCAAGGCCGACGCTTTCGCCCAGGTGCAGGAATGGCTGGATAGTTACGGCAACCTGCTTACGAACTATGAGCAAATTTTCCCCGCCCGTTTTTTTGTTACGGTGGACGATTTAACCCTGATTGAGCAGACCAACACCGCCCTGGCGGCCCTGCCGGGGGTGGACTATACCCAGGTGCCCACAGACCTAACCGGCATCATCATCAGCATCAAAAACGCCGTTACCTACGGGGGGCTGGGGCTGGTGATTATTTTGGCCGTGGTGGCCATCATCGTCATCAGCAACACCATCCGCCTCACGGTGTTCAACCGCAGGCGTGAAATTTCCATCATGAAATACGTGGGCGCCACCAACACCTTCATTCGCCTGCCCTTTTTTGTAGAGGGCATGACGGTGGGGCTGATAGCGGGTGTTCTGGCCGCAGGGCTGGTGTGTGCGGGCTATTATTTTGTGTATAATTACCTCATGGATATGTACAATACATGGGTGATGAGCATCATGCACAACATCTTCACCCTTGAGAGCATCTGGCCCTATGTGGTGGCCGGGTTTGCGGTGTTTGGCGTGTTGATTGGCGGGTTTGGTACCGCCACCAGTGTGCGCAAGCACTTGAAAGTGTAACCTTTTTTCCACCAAATATACACCTTTGCCATACATAATGGAAAAGCTTCTCAGAAGAGGATATGCCATGAAGTGGAACCGACTGCAACAAAGCGAGATAGCCGGCAAACGGCGCCTGCGCCTGGGCTGCCTGTTTTTGGCCGTTTTGATGAGTTTGACCCTCTCTGTAACGGTGAGTGCCGAGACGGCCAAAGAGAAATATGAGCGGCTAAAGGGCGAACTGGCGGGCATTGGCGAACAGATTGAGACCGCCAAAGACAAACAGCAGAGCGCCGAACAGCAGCGCGCCGCCCTGGCCCAGCAGCGGGCAACGGTGGAGGAACTGATTCGCCTAAACCAGGAGAACATTGCCCAAACCCAGGCGGATTTAGAGGCCAAAGAAGCGGAGATTGCCCTAAAGCGCCAGGTGATTTATGAAAACGACCAACTGTTTCAGCAACGCCTGGTGGCCATTTACAAAATGAACGATTCCAGCATGTTGAGCCGGGCGCTCACAGTGGATAACTTTTCGGAATTGCTGCAAATGGTGGATGCCTTGCAGCGTATCTCGAAGCATGACAGTGACCTGTTGACCTTGCTGGCCCAGGAGCGTGCCGCCCTGGAAACCCAGCAGGCTGAGATTGACGCCATTTTGGCCGAACTGGAAGCCGCCTATGCGGACCTGGCCAGCCAAGCCGAGGTGCTGGCGGGGAACATCGCCGCGCAGGACGCCGCCATCAGCCAGGCGCAGGCCGAGGTGGCCGCGCAAGAGCAGGCCTATGACAACAAAGAGGACGAGGTGGCTGCGGCCAAAGCGGCCTACGACGCCATGCTGGCCGCCACCCGCTACATGGGGGGCAGTTCCTCGGGCGACGGCAGCCAGTACGTGGGGGGCGTGTTCATTTGGCCGGTGCCCACCTCCTACCGCATCACCTGCCACTTTGGCGCGGCCGACCCCGCTGGCCGGGGGCATTTGGGCATGGATATCGGCGCGCCCAGCGGAGACCAGATTTTGGCGGCGGGCGACGGCACGGTGATTACCGCCACCAGCCATTCCAGCTATGGCAATTACGTTATCATTGACCACGGCGACGGCGTGAAAACCCTATATGCTCATGCCTCCCAGCTTTTGGTGGGGGTGGGCACCCCGGTTGCCCAGGGCACCCCTATTGCGCTGGTGGGCTCCACCGGTTTTTCCACCGGGCCGCATCTGCACTTTGAGGTGCACGCGAACGGTGGGCGGCAAAACCCGCTTAGCTACCTACAAGGCTAGGGCGCGTGGCCCGTTTTTGCCCAGCGGCGCGGGTAGCCAGTGCGCCGGGAACAAACACTCCCTCTGGAGGACTGAATGACAAAAAAAGTTACGGTGAGCGTGGCGCTCACCATCACCCTCATCGCGGTCACGGTCACCTTTGCCATCACCTGGCTGGTGGCCACAGACTATTTCAACAGGGCCGTACAGTCGGTTACACAAAAGCAGGCCACCTACACAAAATTGCTGGAAGTGGATACCTACGTGCGCAACAACTATTACGGTGAAATCAACAACACCGTGCTGAACGACCTGGTGGCCCAGGGTTATCTGCGCGGCATAGAAGACCCTTATGCCACCTATTATTCGGAAAAAGATTACACCGAGATGCAGGAGTATGAGGCCGGCACGCGGGTGGGCATTGGCGTGGAAGTGAGCCGCAACGCCGACGGCCTGTTCTATATTGAGCGTGTGTACAAGGATTCCCCCGCCGAAAAGGCCGGGGTACAGGCGGGCAGCCGCATCCTTACCGTGGACGGCGCCGACGTGAAAGGGCTGACCAGCAGCAAGGCCATGGTAAGCTTGCTGCGCGGCGCGCAGGGCACCACCCTTACCCTGGGCTGTGTGGACCGCCAAAACCAGGAAGCGCAGTACGAGGTACAGCGCATCAACTATACGGCCCCCACGCTGGAGTATATGAAGTGCGGGGATTTTGGCTATATCCGCATCAGCTCGTTTGAAAAAAATACCGCTTCGGAACTGGATGGCGCGGTGCTGCAAGCCCTGGCCGACGGCGCGAAAGGCCTGGTGTTTGATGTGCGCGGCAACACAGGCGGGCAGTACCAGCAGGTGTACAACGCCATTGATTATCTGGCCCCCCGTGGCACGGTGGCCAAAAGCGTGGCCAAAAATGGCACGGTGAAGGTGCTGGCCACCTCCGACGATGAAAACACCGTACGGCTGCCCATGGCCGTGATTACCGACAAAAATACCGCCGCGGGTGCGGAGTTGTTCGCCGCCAGCGTGCGGGACCTTTGTGGCGGCAGTGTGGTGGGCGAGACCACCGCGGGCAAGGGCATGATTCAAAGCGCCCCCCAGCAGCTTACCGATGGCTCGGCCATTTCCATCACCACGGCCCAGTTGCTTACGGGCAAGGATGAAAGCTTTGACAAGACGGGCATCGTGCCCGACGTGGAGATACTGGTGGATGGCGACAACCAGGCGGTGAACCTGTTTACCCCCAACCCCGGCACCGACCAGCAGATTCTGCGCGCGCTGGAAGTGGTGCGCACGGCTGTGGGCAATAACCAGCTATCCATTGTGTACCAGCCCCCGGCAGACCCCGCCGCCGACCAACCGGGCGCTGCGCCGGCCGCTTCTTCGCTGCAGGCGTCCAGCGCGCCGGAGAGCGCCGCTGCGGCCGCGGCAGACGGGGCCACAGACGGTTCATCGGCCGCCACCTCTAGTTCTGCTGCTTCCACAAGCGCTTCTTCCTCCAGATCCTCTTCCAGTTCTTCTTCCGGTTCCTCCAGTAGGGAGACAAATTGATGGAACCCTGGCTGAGCGCGGCGGTGGTGCAGTACGGCGGGGCCGAGGAAACCCGCGCCTGCCTGGAAAGTTTGTGGCAGCACGAAGGCGAGGGCCTGCATGTGTTTTTGGTGGACAATGCCTCGCCAGACGGCGCCCTACAAACCCTGGAAGAGGGGGGCCTTCCCCCGAACGTGGAAACACTGCCCATGGCGGTGAACCGGGGGTTTGGCGCGGGGCACAACGCCGTTTTGCCAAGGCTGCAAAGCCGTTACCATGCGGTGGTTAACCCCGATATTCTGCTGTGGGACGATGCCATCTCCCAAATGGCCGCCTGGATGGAAGAACACCCCGATGTGGCGGTGACCATACCCCGGCTGGTATTTCCAGACGGCAGCCCCCAGGCCATTGCGAAGCGCCGTCCCGCTTTCTTGCCCCTCTTGGCCCGCCAGACGGGCCTTGGTTTTTTGAAACAGTATGAGACACATTACCTGATGGAGGATGAGGACCTGACAAAACCCACCGACGTGGAATTTTGCAGCGGTTCGTTTTTGCTCATCCGCACCGAGGTGTTCCGGGAGATAGGCGGCTTCGACGAGGGTTATTTCATGTATGTGGAGGACGCCGACCTCACCCAAAAGGCCCTGCAAAAGGGGCGGGCGGTGTATCTGCCACAGGTGGCGGTGGCCCATGCTTGGCACCGGGCGGCCCACCGCAAGCCCCGCCAGTTTTTCTGGCAACTGAACAGTATGGGGCGCTATTTTCGGAAATGGGGTTTCCGCTGGAAATAGGGTGCCCGGCGAAAAAAACAGGGCTACCGTTTCGCGCCGGTGGGCTTCGCCCAAAACTTGTGTATCATCAAGCGGGCATCTGCCGCTTAAGAATACATCGAAAGATAAAGGAGCTTCGTCATGAAGGGAATTGTGCTTGCCGGAGGTGCGGGAACGCGGCTGTATCCCTCCACCATTGCTGTGTCCAAACAGATGTTGACCATTTATGATAAACCGATGATCTACTACCCAGTGTCCACCTTGATGCTGGCGGGTATTCGGGATATCCTCATCATCTCCACCCCCACCGACCTGCCGGGTTTTGAGCGGCTGTTCGGCACCGGGGAAAACCTGGGGGTGAATTTCAGCTATGCCGTGCAGGACAAACCCCGCGGCCTGGCCGATGCCTTCATCGTGGGCAAGGACTTCATTGGGGAGGACAGCGTCTGCCTGGTGCTGGGGGACAACATCTTCTATGGCTACGGTTTCACCGAGCGGCTGAAAAACGCCGCCGGGCGCAAAAAAGGCGCCACGGTATTTGGCTACCATGTGGCCAACCCCCGGGAATTTGGGGTGGTGGAGTTCGACGACGCGGGCAATGTGCTTTCCCTTGAGGAAAAACCCGAGAAACCGAAGAGCAACTATGCCGTGCCGGGGCTGTATTTCTACGATAACCGGGTGGTGGATATCGCCCAAAACGTCAAACCCTCGGCCCGTGGCGAGATTGAGATTACCACGGTGAACAACGCCTATTTAGAGATGGGTGAACTGAAGGTGGAGTTGTTTGGCCGTGGCATGGCCTGGCTGGATACCGGCAACCACCGCGCCATGCAGGACGCCTCCAATTTTGTAGAGGCCGTGCAGACCCGCCAGGGCCTGTACATTGCCTGCCTGGAGGAAATTGCCTACCGCCAGCGTTTTATGAGCAAGGAGAAACTGTTAGAGCGGGCGGCGCAACTGGAAAAAACCGAGTATGGCCAATACCTGTTCCACATTGCTGAAACGGTGGTGCCGGGGAACGCCGGGGAGGTATAGCCCATGAAAATACTGATAACCGGCGCCAAAGGGCAGCTTGGCAACGAACTGGCCAGGCAATTGCAGGCGGGAAAAAGCGCCCTGGGGCCGCTGCCCACCGCCTTGCTGGGCGCCACGCTCAAGCTGGTGGATATAGAGGATTGCGACCTTTCTAGGCGCCCAGAAACCCTGGCGCTGATAGAGGGCTTTGCGCCGGATGTTGTGCTGAACTGCGCGGCCTACACCAACGTGAATGGCTGCGAGACCGAGCAGGACCTCGCCTTTGGGGCCAACGTGCTGGCCCCGCGCAACCTGGCTATGGCGTGCGAGAAAACAGGGGCCAAACTGGTGCATGTCTCCACAGACTATGTGTTTAGCGGTGAGGGGGACACCCCCTTCTCCGAGGCCCAGCCAACCGCCCCCTGCTCTGCCTATGGCAGAACCAAGTTGCTGGGCGAAACCTATGTGCGGGAGTTTTGCAGCCGCTGGTTCATCGTACGCACGGCCTGGCTGTATGGCCGCGTGGGCGGTAACTTTGTGAAAACCGTGATGAAAATCACGAGGGAAAAAGGGAAAATCAAGGTGGTGAACGACCAGCTTGGTAACCCCACCAATGCCGAGGATCTGGCCCACCACCTGCTGCTGCTGGCGGCGGGCGAGGAATACGGCTTGTACCACGGCACCGGGCAGGGCATTTGCTCCTGGTATGATTTTGCCGCCGAGATTGTGCGCCTGGCGGGCATAGACGCGGTTGTACACCCCTGCACCACCGCGGAATACCCCACCCCTGCCAAGCGCCCGGCCTATTCGGCGCTGGACCACGCCATGCTGCGCGCCACGGTGGGCGACCATATGCGCCCCTGGCAGGCGGCCCTGGCGGATTATCTGGCGGAAATGAAAGAAACCGTATAAAACCATCTCATTGGGAGGAAGTTAACGCGATGAAAAATATTTTGGTAACCGGCGGCGCCGGGTTTATTGGCTCCAACTTTATTTTGTATATGCTGGACAAATACGAGGACATCCGCCTGGTGAACCTGGACAAGCTGACCTATGCCGGGAACCTGGAAAACCTGCGCAGCGTGGAGGACGACACCCGCCACGTGTTTGTGCATGGCGATATTGGAGACCGCGCCCTGGTGAACCGCCTGATGGACACCTACAAAATTGAGGCCATTGTGAACTTTGCCGCGGAAAGCCATGTGGACCGCTCCATTGAGGACCCCGGCATTTTTGCCAAAACCAATGTGATGGGTACCGTCAACCTGTTGAGCTGCGCCCGCGAGGCCTGGGAACAAGAGGACGGCAGCTACCCCGCCGGGGTGAAATTTTTGCAGGTGAGCACCGATGAGGTGTATGGCTCCTT
>CAYYLW010000141.1:0-6872 GCA_964472465.1 uncultured Oscillospiraceae bacterium
CGTCTCGTAGCCATGGGCAAAGGCGCGGATGGCCTCATCCACGGCGGCCACCCCTGCGCTGTGGTGCACCTTGTCGCGGTCGGGCATCTCGGCGGCAATGGAGATATTTTCCTCAATGGTTTTGGAAAACAGGAAGGGTTCTTGCAGCACCAGCCCCACGTTCCGCCGCAGGTAGTGGCGGTCTATCTGGCGGATGTTCACATCCCCATAATAGATGGCGCCCAGGCCGTCGGGCAGGTCATACAGGCGGTTGAGCAGGTAGGTGATGGTGGATTTTCCGCTGCCCGTGGCCCCCAAAATGCCAAAGGTGCTGCCCCGCGGGATGGTGAAGCTAAGGTCTTGCAGCACGGGCTGTTCGCCGTAGGCAAAGGTCACCTTTTCAAAGCGGATGTCGGTGTCCAGGGAGGGGGTTTGGGTGTTTTCCTCCGTGGCCTCGGGGGGTGCATCCAAAATTTCCTGCAAACGCCGGGCCGAAACCCCGGTCTTGCTCATCTCTGAAAGGGTGCGCCCCAAGGCGCGGATGGGCCAGGCCAAGGTTTGGTTGTAGGCCACAAACACCAGGAATTCCCCCAGGGTAATCTGGCCGCCTGCCGCCAATATAGCCCCGCCCACCACCACGGCCATAATCTGCAGGCCGGTGGCGATATCGCTGGTGCCCCAGTAGGGGGCCAATATTTTCCCAAGGCGTATCCATAGGCCTGCAAAATGCTCGTTGTACTCGTCGAAGCGGTCCATCTCAAAGCGCTCGCGCCCAAAGGCGCGCACCACCCGTACCCCGGTTAGGTTTTCCTGCACCACCCCGGTCAGCGCGCCCTCGGCTTGGTCGGCGGCCAAAAAGCGGCGGCCCACAAGCTGGTAGAAAATGATGGAATACAGCGCAATCAACGGGATGAAACCCAGCGCCACCCAGGTGAGGGTGTGGTTCATGCTGAACATCAGCCCCAGGGCCACCCCCACCAGCAAAACGGTGCGCACCACCTCCAGCAGGTGGGCGGCCATAAAGTTGCGCACGGCGTCTAAATCGGCGGTGCAGCGCTGGATGATATCCCCGGTGTTGGTGGCCACATGCCAGCTAAAAGGCTGGTATTGCACATGGCGGAACAGCTTGCCGCGCAAAGAGCGGCAGAAGCGCTCGGTGCCGGTGGCCACCGTGAGGCGGGACACAAAGTTGCCAAGGCCGGAAAACAGCGCCAGGGCCACGGCTGCCCCGGCGCACATGCCAAGGCCTGCCGCCGTGTTTTCGCCGCGCAGCAGGGTTTGCAAAAAGGCGGGCAGGGGGCTGTTGCCCTGCCCCAGCAGGCCGTCTACGGTGAAGCGGATGACCTGGGGCATCAAAAAGCCGCAAAGGATGCCCACCAGCGCGAAGAGAACGGCCAGCAAAAACCAGCGGCGCATCCCGGCGCTGTGCTTCCACAAAAAGGCCAGCACGCCCATTTTGCGGGCAGGTTTACTCTCTTGCATATTGGTGGCCTCCCTTCCGGTGGGGTTTGTATATGGAGGGCGGCTGACACCCTCGGCACATGATATCACTATTTTTTCAAAAGGACAAGCGCACTAGCCGGGGGCCGGCGTCTCCTTTTCGGGGGGCAGCAGGGGCAGATATTCCGCCCAGCGGTATTCCCGCAGGGGCATCCGGGGGTGTTTTATGTCATCAAACATCAGCACCAGCGCGGGGCTGATACGCCCGTGCTTGGGGGTGTAGTACCAGGCCAGCAGTTTGCCTTCGGCCAGCAGGCGCCGTGCGGTGGCATGGTAGTTGTAGTATCCCATGGGGCCCTCCCTTGGCAGAGGTGTTTTTTAGGGTGCAGGTTTTTATTATAGCATATCCCGCAGGGGCGCGGGGCAAAAAGACACCCGGAGAGGTTTCCCTCTCCGGGCGGAGGTATTGGGTACAGAGATATAATCTCTAAGCTGGCAAACCAAAGGCGGGAAAGTAGCCTACATCGCGGCCAGAATATCGGCCACCTCAGGCAGGCTCTTCTTGCCAAACACCACTTTTTCGCCGTTCACCACCATGCAGGGCACGCTCATCACCTGGTACTTTTCCTTGAGGGCCGGGTAGTGGGCCAGGTCAATCATCTCGGCGCGGATATGGGGGGATAGCGCGGCGGCGCGCTGGGTGGCCATCACCACCTCGGGGCACATGGTGCAGGAAAGCGACACCATCACCTGCACCTCTAAATCCTTTTGAATGCCTAGAATTTGGGCTTTAACGGCTTCGTCCACCGCCTGGCCGGGGCCGGCCACGTTGTATAGGGCAATCACGAAAGAGTTGATCTCATGCCCGCCGGGTACCCCATGGAACTGGATGCCGCTGCTCTCGCCGTTTGCACGGCAAACTTCGATGGAGGGCAGCAGACGCCCGCCGGGGTCGCCGCTGGCGGCCTGCCAGGAGAGCTTGTCGCTCAGGGCGTCCACCTCGCTTAAAAAGCCGCGTATTTCGCCGGAGAGGGCGCTGTCATCCAGCCAGGCCTTTAGCAGCACCGGGTTTTCAAAACGGGAGAACACGTCCTGCAACTGGGCGCGTACCTCGGCGCTTAAAAAGCCGCTGTCGGCGGTTTCGGCGGGGGTGGGGGCTTTGCGCAGGCGGCTCAAATCCGCCCCCGCGGTGGCCAGTTCCGGCAGGGAAAGGCGCTGGTGCAACTCGGCCACGTGTTTTTCCAGCGAGGTGGCCGCCACGGCGCCGTCGGCCACGGCGGTAACCACCTGGCGCAGGTTCTTCACACACACATCACCCGCGGCATACACGCCGTCCAGGTTGGTTTTCTGGTTTTGGTCTGTGAGGAGGTAGCCCTGCCCATTTTTTTCCAGCACCGGGGGCAACCAGGCGGTGTTTGGCACATAGCCCGCAAACACAAACACCCCAAAGCCTTTTCCATCTTCGGGGGAATAGGCCCATTCCTCCCCGGTTTTATTGTTTTTAAAACGGGCGCGCTGTAGCACCCCCTCACCCTGCACTTCCAAAATCTCGGTGTTAAAATACACGTCAATCTGCGGGTGGTTTTGTACTTCGTCGGCCACGGTTTTGGCGCAGGTAAATTCCTCCCCGCGCACAATCATGGTTACCTTGCGGGCATATTTGGTGAGGAAGATGCCCTCCTCCACGGCGGCAAAGCCCCCGCCAATCACAAACAAATCCATGCCGGTGAAGAACTCGCCGTCGCAGGTGGCGCAGTAGGCCACCCCCCGGCCCTGAAACTCCTTTTCACCGGCAAAGCCCAGCTTGCGGGGGTTTGCGCCCAGGGCCAGCACCACCCCCAGGGCCTTGTATTCGCCCGCTGTGGTGTGCAGGGTTTTGATATCGCCCTCCAGCGCCATGTCCATCACTTCGGCCATGGCAAATTCCGCGCCAAAGGCCTCGGCCTGCAGGCGCATCTCCTCGGTTAGGCTTTTTCCGCTGGCCATGGCAACGCCGGGGTAGTTCACAATCTCCGAGGTGATGGTGATTTGCCCGCCGATTTTTTCTTTTTCCACCACCAGCACGCGGTAGCGCGCGCGGGCCATATAGATGGCGGCCGAGAGCCCCGCGGGGCCCCCGCCAACCACGATGAGGTCATATAGATTCTGGGTGTTGTCCATATTATGCTCCTCCACAAGAGTTGCCCGGGGCGGTTATTCCGCAGCGCTGTACGTAAAGGGGCTAAGGCCGCCCGCCGGGCGGTGTATACCAAAATTCAAAATAATGCTCTATTTTTGAGGAAAGTTTTAAATGAGATGCGCTGTGGCGTTTTTTGCCACCGCAGGGGGCGTATTAGAAAACCCCGCTTCTTTATGGGAAGCGGGGACAGTTTGCCATAGGCTTACAGCATGCCCACCAAATCCAGGCTGGGTTTCAGGGTTTCGGCACCGGGCTGCCACTTGGCGGGGCACACCTGGTCGCCATGCTCGGCCACAAACTGGCTGGCCTGCACCCGGCGGAACAGTTCATCGGCGTTGCGGCCCACGTTGCCCGCCAACACTTCATAGGCCACAATCTTGCCCTCGGGGTTCACAATAAAGCTGCCGCGCTCGGCCAGGCCTGCTTCCTCAATCATCACTTCAAAATCACGGGCCAAAGCGGCGGTGGGGTCGGCCAGCATGGGGTACTGAATCTTCTTCACGGCCTTGGAAGTATCGTGCCAGGCTTTGTGCACGAAGTGGGTGTCGCAGGAGACGCTGTAAATCTCGCAGCCTACCTTTTTAAAATCCTCGTATTTGTTTGCCAGGTCCTCCAGCTCGGTGGGGCACACGAAAGTAAAATCGGCCGGGTAGAAGAAAAACACATTCCACTTGCCCAGTACGTCTTTCTTGGTCACGGTTTTAAACTCACCATTCACATAGGCTTCCACCTTAAAATCGGCAATTTCTTTGTTGATCAACGACATGATAAAATCCTCCTTTAAATGTAAATTAAAACGGGGGTAGCACATTGGTTAGTGTTCGCTAACCTTGCTTTCTAGGCCTATTGTATCACCTGGCAATTCCGAAGTCAAGAATAAATTATACTATTTTTGTGAAGTTTAAACTTTTTTTATAAAAACATCTTGGGTAAATGAAAAAATATCTATTTTGGAGGGGGCTTTGCCGCGCCCAAGCCAGGGGAAAACGCAAACGGAAAAAAGTATGGAAAAAACAGGTGAAAGCATTGCCCATTAGGTAAATTTTGTGGTATCGTTATAATAAATAGAAATAAAAGAACTGGCTGCGCGCCAGGCGCCCCATGGGGCACGAAAGGAGAGACCAATATATGTATGACCATAAGAACCCAAGGAAAATTAAGATTGTGGTGGAATCTACCCCGGCGGGCAAGCACGATGGGGTGCCCTGTGGCTGCCTGAAAGAGGGGCAGGAGTTTTTGTTCGACTTTGAGCGTTGCCCGGCCGATTTTTGTGCCTCTGCCTTTCACAGCCTGTGGCCCACCCTGCGCGTGCTGGAACTGGGCGGCCGCCACCCCTGGGACGAAGAGGAAGGGGTAAGCTACTCCTGTTGCCCAGACGCCGAGCGCCCGGTGGTGTTCCGCCTGGAATGGGTAAAATGATGGCCGGGCCGTATTAAAGGTTAGCCGATGGAAAGGCAGGGAAGCTTGGTGGAAGAGAACAAACGCCCACGCCGCACCCGCTCCTTTTTCGTCAGCGTCGCCCTCATGACAGTGGGGGTGGTGCTGGTGCTCATTTTGGTGCTGGTTTTCATCGCGCGTAGCCAGTTGCGCAGTATCTATGAAAACGACTATACCACCCGTATCTCCGATATCAATGAGTACATCCTGACCCAGGTGGATGGAGACAAGGTGGAAGAATATGCCGGTAGCTTACAAAAGGACGACTATTACTACGAGCTGACCCAGACACTGCAAAAAATGCGGGAAATTTTTGGCCTGGAATATGTGTATATCATGGTGGACCGGGGCGAAGAGGGGATGTACACCTATATCTTTGACGCGGTGTATGACAAAATGACCCGCAGCTATTCCGACACAAACTTTGGAAAGAATGAGACCAAAGGGGCCTTTCCTGGGGGCGAAGAGGTGTTGCAAACGGGGCGGCCCTTCTACCAGGCCCGGTTTTATACCGCGGAGGACTACCAGGATTTATATTACTCCTATGCGCCCATTTTCAACTACAAAAGTGATGTGGTGGGTTTTTTGGGCACCGATATGGATGCCAGCCCAATGTTTGCCTCCCTGGCGAAGTTTGACCGTGTGATGCTGGCGCTGGGCGTGGGGGCCTTTTTGGCGGTATTTGGCTTTTTGCTGCTGTATGGAAAATGGGCTTTCACGGCGCCTTTGCGGCGGCTTTCTAGCGATGTGGCGGGCCTGGCAGAGGGGGACCTGGACATTCAATACTCCCGCAAGTTGCTGAACCGCCGTGATGAACTGGGCGAGATATACCGCACCTTTGAAACGGTGTCCTGCACCGTGCAGAACCTGGTGGAAAGCATGCAGCAGATGGCCAGCGAGGTGCAGCAGGGCAAGCTTTCGGCCCGGGCCGAGAACACGGCCAATTGCCACGGCAGCTATGCGCGGCTTTTGGAAAGTGCCAACTATATGCTGGAAAACAACTGCCGCATTTTGGATATGGTGCCCAGTGTGGTGATGTTCTTTGATGACAAGGGGAGCCTGCTATACAAAAACCAGCCGGCCCAGCAGCACCAAAAAACCCTGGTGAATGGGGAGAGCAGGTGGGTGCTGCGCCCTTCGGCGCTGTTGTTGCTCAGCCGCCACAAAGAGGAGGTGCGGGCCGCTTTACAAGAATTTATTGCCTCGGGCAGACAAGGCCGCTCCACCACGCTTACCATACAGGAAGAAAAAGCCTGCTATGAGTTTAGCGTCTCTTATGTGCGCAGCGAGACCGACGCCAGGAACGGTTTTATGGTGTGTGCGGTGTACAGTGATGAAAGCGGCCTGATAGAAACCCAAGCGGCAGAATAGACGCATTGAGCTTTTGTAGGAAACTTGTTATACTGCCCAATAGGCGGGCATGCCGCCACCGTTTGCGAAAGGGGAAAAACCATGGATTTACAGCAGGTGCAAACGCAGGTGCGCCAGGTGGGCGCCGAGCTGATGGACGCTTTTGATATGACGGGCAAGATTTTGGTTTTGGGGTGCAGCAGCAGCGAGATAGGCGGCGCGTATATAGGCAAGGGCAGTAGCGCCGAAACCGGGCGCGCCGTGGTGGAAGCATTGCTGGCCCTGGTGAGGGAGAGAAATGCCTTTTTGGCCGTGCAATGCTGCGAGCATTTGAACCGTGCCTTGGTGGCCGAGCGGGAGCTGGCGGAAAAATATGGCTTCCCGGTGGTGTCGGCGGTGCCGGCCCTACATGCCGGGGGCGCCTGCGCCGTGGCGGCCTACAAAAACGCCAAAGCCCCGGTGTTGCTGGAGCATATTGTGGCCGACG
>CAYYLW010000142.1:0-6819 GCA_964472465.1 uncultured Oscillospiraceae bacterium
TTCCTTTTCTCTTTTTATTTTTCTTTCTGTCCAATATGTATTGTAGTTCTACACCTCTATTCCACATTTTTACAGTACCCACATTGACAGAATAGCCAAAATGAAGGATAATTTCATGTACTTGATGACCCGGTAAGAAATTGAAAGGAGGGGATACTTTGAGCATACTATCTATCCGGTGCCCCGGCTGCGGACGCACTTTCCAAACCCTACCCGGTTCCGGCGTGACCATGTGCATCCACTGTGGCAAGGAGTTTCCCCTGCCCCTTAAACTGATGAAAGAGGCCACGGGAGAATCGGACCAAGCGCTGCGTGAAGCGGTGGATACTGCCCGCATCAACGAGGCTTTTCTTCTGCTGGAAACCGAACTCACGAACCCCCTGTATGACCAAAACATCATGGAGGCCATGGGCATGTTTTCCGGCATGGTGAAGGAGGACAAAACCCGGTACCTGGCATGGTCGGGCCTGTTTGGCTGCCTGCTGCACCAGTGCCGCAAAACCTTTTTAAAATATGAGAAGATACCCGGTACCGATTATTGGCTGAAACCCGGCACCAGCGTGTACCAGAATTTCTTCCAAGTGGAGGGCTTTTTTTACCAGGTAAGCCTGGATGAATTCGGCAAAATGCGCCCCGTACTCTGCGACAGTATCTTACAGCCTGGGCGTAAAGCACACTATTACCTGCACAATGCCGTAAGCTATGCCGAAGGTGAAGAACAGGCCAATATGCAAAAGCTGATGGACGAATACTTCACGAACGCCCCCCAGAACATGGCCAAAAAGGGGCTGGAATATCTACTGGCGCAGCGGGCCGTCGCGCGGGATGAGGCCGACAAACGCATCCAGGGTAAGGAATAAACACCGGCCAAACAAGCCCCGCACACAAGGAGACACCATGAATAAAACCGTGCTCATCACCGGCACCACCAGCGGTATAGGCGAGGCTTTTTGCCAGGTGCTGGCAGCCAAAGGCCACCCGCTTATCTTGGTGGCCCGCAACGAAGATCGGTTGCAGGCCCAGGCCGCTGCCCTACGTACCAAGGGAATCCCGGTACACACCATCTGCCAAGACTTAGCCCTGCCAAACGCTGCACAAAATGTGTTCAACCAGGTGGAAGAAGCCGGCTTGCAAGTGGATATTTTGGTAAACAACGCCGGGTTCAATGTGGCGGGCAATTTCACCACCACCAAGCTGGAAAAAGAACTGGAAATGGTGCGGGTGCATATCCAGGTGCTAACTGAGCTCACCAAACGCTTTCTACCGGCCATGGTGCGGCGCGGTTTTGGGCGAATTCTCAACCTCGGCTCCATCGCCTCCTACATCCCCTGCCCCAGCGACGCGGTGTACGCCGCCACGAAAGCCTACGTCCTCTCGTTTTCCAGCGCTTTGCACCAGGAGCTGAAAGGCACGGGTGTCACCGTAACCTGCCTATGCCCCGGCGCCACGGAAACGCTGTTTGCCGTGAAATCTCACATTGAACAATCGGCCTTGTTTACGCACATGGTGATGTCCTCCTTGCAGGTGGCGCAAATTGGCTACAAAGGTATGATGCTGGGGCGGCGCACTGTCACAGTGGGTCTCCATAACCGGCTATTTGTAGCGTTTTCCCATGTGTTGCCTGCGTCCCTTGTCACCCCTGTGGCCGCGAAAATGCTCCAAAGCCCCTCTGGGCATCCATAACCCCCTTTCAAACACAAAAAAAAGAGGAACAGAAATGCCATGCGGCTTTCCTGTTCCTCTTTTCCTCTATACCTTTTGGCTATGACGGGTGGGTGCAAAAAAACAACCGTTCTCAGCCCTCCAACTTATTGCAATACTCGCTGGCTGCCATGGCCGCCACCGCGCCGTCGGCCGCGGCGGTTACCACCTGGCGCAAAGGTTTTTCCCGAATATCCCCGGCCACCCACACGCCCTTTAGGTGGGCGGCGCAACTTTCCCCAATGTTCACATAGCCACGTTCATTCAGGGGCATCCAGCCATGCAGCAGGCTGTTTTCCGGCTCCTGCCCTATGGCCACAAACAGGCCGTTTACCGCCAAGGTCTGGCTTCCACTTGGCCCATTCACCAGCAGGCTTTCCACCTTGTCTAGCCCCTCTATACGTTCCACGGTGGTAGAGCGCAGCACCTCAATATTATCCCGCGCATGCACGGCATTTTGTTCGGCCAAGGCGGCGCGGAAACTCTCGCGGCGGTGGATAAGATACACTTTTTCGCAGAGGTTGGCCAGGTACAAAGCATCGCTGAAGGCGGTGTCTCCCCCGCCCACCACGGCCACTGTTTTACCCCGAAAGAAGGCCCCGTCGCAGGTGGCACAATAGGAAACCCCGTGCCCGGTGAAGCGCTCTTCACCCGGAACCCCCAAGGTACGGCGGCGTGCACCGCCCGCCATAATCACGGCTTTGCACTCATAACTCTCTTTGGCGGTAATCACCTGCTTGGGCTGGCCCTCCAGTTCTAGCTTAATCACCTCTTCAAACCGTACCTCGGCCCCCTGATGTAGGGCATGGTTGTACAAGTTGGTGGCCAGTTCCACCCCGGAAAGGCCCTCGATACCAGGGAAATTATCCACCTCACTGGTGTAGGCAATCTGCCCGCCGTACACACTTTTATCCAGCACCAGGGTTTTTAGCCCCGCGCGCCCGGCATACACCGCGGCCGTAAGGCCCGCCGGGCCTGCACCAATAATCACTATATCCAGCATTTTTTACATCCTTTCTCAAAGAGCCCCGCCCTTCGGCTTTCTGGGCCCTGTGTGCCCTGTTTCCCGTCTTTTCACATTCCAAACGTATCTTTCTATTAGTATAGTATACAGCAAAAAGGAAAAAACAGCAAAATAGGGCGAGTTCTAACTTTTGGCAGAAACAACCATAGCGGTGTGCAAAAGTGGGGGCCAGCCCCGGCCATTTCCTTCTATAAAAAATAGTAAACAGCGCCAAAACCGGCCATGTTGCGCCGTATGCCGGTTCGTGGTAATATAAAGAGTACGGGTGGAGGAGTTTCCCCCCGGTTTTTGCCTTGGAGGTGGTGATACTGCTAAAACGTTGGTTTGTGTGTGGCATCGCCCTGTGCCTAGCCGCCGTGATGGTGGGCTGTGCCCCCCTGGCTTTACAAAATGTGAACGACCTGCTGCGGGCCCCAGAATTGGGCCAGGGCCAGGGTGAAATACAAAAAGCGCTGGCGGCCTACTTGGGCGAGCAGCCGGAATATAAATACCCCAAAGAAGGCGACTGGCGTAGCCCGCTGATTGTTGAGGACCTGGACGGCGACGGCATCGCAGAGGGCATTTTGCTGTATAGCTTGGCTGGCAGCACCACCGCCCGCCGGGGCAACAATGTGTATGTGGCCGTTTTAGAGCAGCAGGACGGCACCTGGACGGTGACCCAAGACCTGGAGGGCGCGGGCACCGAGGTGGCTTCATTCGAAGTGGCCAGCCTGCTGGGTGGGAACACAAAACAACTGATTGTGGGGTTCGCCGCTTCGGCCAACCTCAGCAACAAATCCCTCTCCCTCTATGAATACAAAGACCACCAGTTGGGAGATTTGCTGTACCCCACCCCCTATTCGCGGTACGAACTGGCCGATTTTACCGGCGGCGGCAACACCGATTTGGTGATTGTAACGCCCGATGACCAACTGGGGGGGCTAAAGCTGCAATACATCCCCACCTCCTCCGGCAGCCTGAACCTAGGGCTTCCCCCTGTGAAGCTAGACGCCAATTTCTTTTCTTGTAGCGGTATTTACCCCAGCAGTAGCGCCGATGGTTCCCGCCTATTGGTGGTGGATGGGGTGACAGACACCAAAATCTTAACCAGCGATATTCTCTATTTTTCCGGTGAACATTTTTATAAGGTGGACGATAGCGGCGCGCTGGTGGGCGAAACGGCCCGTGCCAACCCCTTGCTGGGTGCGCGAGACATTGACGGAGACGGCATTGTGGAAATACCCCAGCGGGTGGGCATGACGGAAATTGTTACCCTGGCGGGGGATAAACATTTGGAATATGTGCAATGGATGGATTTTACGGCCGCCCAGCCCCAGGTGAAACAGTTCGGCCTGGTGGATTCCGGTAAAGGGGCCTACATTCATTTGCCGGATGCCTGGATGGACAAAATACGGATTCAGGATGGAACAGCCGCCGAGGAATGGGTGATTCAGGACGAGGCTTCCCGCAGGAGACTCCTATCTTTACGGGTGTTTGAGGGCGGCGAAACACCCCCTCTAGACGCCATCTTGGTCAGCCGGGTATCCAGGGCCTACCTGCTGCCCAGCAACACCCTCACCGCGGCAGAACGAAAGGCCATTACGGTCACCACGCTGACCTAAAAATTACAGTACTGGCAGCCAACAAAGCATCTAAGCGGGATTTCCCGGGAAGAGAGGAAGGGCTATGAAGAAGATTCTGGTGGTGGAAGACGAAAGTTCCATCCGTGAGTTGATTGTGCTCAACCTGCAAATGGCAGATTTTGAAGTTCTGGAGGCTGGTTCGGCCGAGGAAGCGCTGGAAATTTTTGGCGCTGCACCGGATAGTTTTGATTGCGCAATTTTGGACATCATGCTGCCGGGCATGAACGGTTTTTCGCTTTGCGAGAGCATCCGCAAGGCCTCTGGCGTGGTGGGCATTGTGATGCTAAGCGCCAAAACCCTGGAGGCCGACAAGGTGAAGGCCCTCTCCATTGGGGCCGACGATTACATGACAAAACCTTTTTCCATCACCGAGTTAAAGGCCCGCATAGAGGCCCTTTGCCGCCGGGTGGGCCGCAGCCAGCCGCAGGGCACCGAGGATGGCAAATTGGCAAGCGGGCAGTTTGTGCTGGACGAAAAAAGCCGTGTGCTGCTGAAAAATGGCCAACCCATCGACCTTACCCAGGTGGAATTCCAAATTATGGAGCTATTTTTTAAAAACAGCGGCACCGCCTTGGTACGCGAAAAGATTTTGGAGGGCGTATGGGGCGAAAACTACTTTGGAGACGTAAAAATTGTGGATGTGAATATACGCCGGCTGCGCATGAAAATTGAAGATGAGCCCAGCAGCCCCGAGCATATCCTCACCGTATGGGGGTATGGATACCGCTGGAACCCATGAGATTTCCCATCAAAACCAAGGCAAAACGGCTGGATTCCATCACCAAGCGCTGGGTGCGGGGCAGCCTTCTGTTCACCTTGGCCATCCTGCTGGTGGCCGAGGGTATTTTCCTGTACTATATGATCACCGGCTACTACAACTACACCGCCGCCGCCATCCAAGACCAGTTCAATACCATCCGCAGCCAGCTTACGCTGTTTTCCTCGGCCTCCTCCGAGGACAAAAACCTACGGCTGATTCGCGCGGTGGAACAGTTTGAGGAAAAGGCGCGTTTTGAACTGATGCTGGTGGATTCTGCCGGGCAGGTGGTGCTTAGTTCTTCCGGGGTTCTGCCACAACTGGCCGAAATTCCCAAAGATGTAAAAGAGGCCTTGCGCACCGGGGCCACCGGCTATGGCAGCTATGTGGGAGACAATGAAAACGGTGAAAAGGTGATGGCCATTACCGAGACGGCCCCCTATGATTCCGGGGGAATTGTGGCCATTCGCATTGTTACCAGCCTGGGGCAGGTGGATTCTACCATCCTGAACCTGGTGCTTGCCTCCTGCGTGTTTCTCATAATCATCCTGCTGGCCAGCATCATCTCTGGCATGTATTTTATACGTTCTATTGTTATTCCTTTGCATAATGTAGAGGCCACGGCCACCCGCATTGCCGAGGGTGATTTTGATACCCGCATTGATTATAAGCGCACCGACGAGATAGGCAGCCTATGCCGCACCATCAACCATATGGCCGAGGAACTGGGCAACACCGAACGGATGAAAAACGAGTTCATCACCTCGGTCAGCCACGAGCTGCGCACCCCCCTCACCTCCATAAAAGGCTGGACGGAAACCGTGGGGAAATTTTCCGGCCCGGAGGACCCCGGCTTCCGCCGCAGCATCGGTATCATATCGGGTGAGACCGACCGGCTGTACACCATGGTGGAAGAACTGCTGGATTTTTCCAAGATGCAGAATGGGTTGGAATTGAAAATTGAGTGGATTGACCTGGCCGCCGAGGTGGAAGAAACCGCCATTTTAACAGCCCAGCGCGCCCAAAGCCTGGGCATTGTGCTGGAAACGCAAATTCCCGAGGAACCTGTGCCGGTGATGGCAGACGCGCACCGAATCCGCCAGGTGCTCATCAACGTGCTGGACAACGCCATCAAATACTCCAAATACGACGATACCCTCCAGCTCAGTTTGCGGCAGGAGGAGGATCACGCCCTCATCGTGGTGGCCGATGAGGGAAAGGGAATCTCGGAAGAGGATTTGAAAAACGTAAAAATCAAATTCTTTAAGGGAAAGGGCGCGGTGCGTGGCAGCGGCATAGGCCTGGCCGTGGCCGACCAAATCATGCGTGGGCATGGCGGAGAACTGGAGATTGAAAGTACCCTGGGCAAGGGTACCACCGTTACCCTGCGCCTGCCACTGGGCCCCACAAAAGCCCCACCCCCACAGGAGGGCATTGCCGAACATTCACAGAATCATGAAACCATTTAGACCATTTTAGATAGTATCCTGCACCCAGAAAGGAACAACATGGCAGAAAAAAGCAAGTTTAAAACCAGTGTGGGCGGCCAGGCCGTAATGGAGGGCATTATGATGCGCGGGCCCGCCAAATGGTGCCTGGCTGTACGCATGCCAACCGGCGAAATTACCACCGAACTACACGACACACCCAAACGCCCCTGGACCTCCTGGCCCTTCATCCGGGGTATCTTCAATTTTATCGAGTCCCTTATCATG
>CAYYLW010000143.1:0-6815 GCA_964472465.1 uncultured Oscillospiraceae bacterium
CAGGTTTATGGGGGAATGGATTCCCATGGAAAACCGCTATTTTGCGGCCTATTCCGTACGCGAAAGCTGTGACGTGGTGGTGGACACCACCCGGCAATTTCCCCCGCCGCCAAAAACAGAGCGGGAAGAGGAAGCGGGGGCGTAGCCAGAGCGGATTTGCATACGAGTGGATTGCCCGCGTTGCCCTTTGCCGCACCCGCCAAGTGTGGCATAGCGTTTGCATGGTTCAATTCAATGGCTTTAAGGTATAGAAAAGGCCGCCCACTCTCATGGGCGGCCTTTGTGTATAGATTGCTTGACTTCAAACAGAGAATAGGGGAGACCTACATCACCATCTGCCCGGCGGCCTGGGTTTGCTGCTGGGTGGGTGCGGCGCGGCGCAGTTGCTCATTGCTTAGGTTTTGCACCACGGCGTTTAGGCTGGCGTTGGCCGGGCTGGTGATACTCTTCTTGGCAAATTCCTGCTCTTTGGCTGCCACCACTTTGGCCTCGGACTGCATTTGGGCTTCTTTGGCCTGGGCCAACTGGCCTTTGGCGGTGGTTTCGGGTTTTTGTGTGGCCAGCATGCTGCCGGCGGGGGGGCTGTTTTTGCCGCTGGAAATCAGGTTTTGAATGCGGCCAATGCCAGATTCAATCTCGGGACTAAATATTTGGGCCATACGGGGCGATTGGGCCTGCTGCCCCTGCTGCACGGCCCCCATAGCCTCTGTGTTGATGCTCACTTTGTCGGTTTTGGTGGATGCCTGTGTTTTGGTGGTGGCCGCCTGTTTTTGGGCTTGGACCACATTCTGCATGCCGGCGGGGGCACTGCCTAAAGCGTTTTGTGCGCCAAGACCACTGATGATGGGCATGGGAAAAGCCTCCTTTACCATAGGGTGAAAAAAGAACCCCAAAAAAGCATTTGTATCTAAGTTAAATATAGCGCGATGAAGGGAATTTGTCAAGAGGTAGAATGCACGAAAAACATCCCCATGCCGCGGGATAGCGCCCTTTAGGCCGGGGGTGGGGCAGGGGGCTGCTGTTCTGCTTTGGATAGCTGGATGGTTTGGGTGGGGTAGGCAAAATGCAGGCCCTGTTTTTCGGCCAAATCCATGATGGCATAATTGATGCGTTCCCGGATGCGCAGATGCTCGCCAAAGCCGGGCAGGGCGGTGTAATAGATGATGCGAAGATCCAGGCTGGAGGGGCTGAAATTCGAAAAACGCACCAGCACACTGTCGGACACAACCTCGGTATCGGTTTCCAAAATGCCGCGTATAGCAGCGGCAAATTCTTTGATCTGCTGGTGGGTGGTGCCATACACAAGGTTTAGGGTAACGTCGGCGCGGCGCTGGTTCATGGCGCTGCTGTAATTGGTGATGGGCGCGGCGCTAAGCAGCGCGTTGGGCATGGTGGTGAGGGAGCCGGAATCGTTGCGGATGATGGTGTTGCGCATGTTGATGTCCTCCACGGTGCCCTCCACCGTGCCGCAGCTTACCCAGTCTCCAATCTCGAAGGGTTTGTCGATAACCAGAACCATTCCCCCAAAAAAGTTAGAGGCAGAATCCTTGGCGGCCAGGGCCACCGTGAGGCCCCCCAGGCCCAGCCCGGTGATGAGACCGTTGATGTTGTAGTGGAACTCGCTGAGTAAAATCACCACCGTGATGGCCACGATAATCACCTTGAACAGCCCGGATAAAAAGCGGGTGACGCTGGTGTCCATCTGCAAATCCATCCGCTGGCGCGCCCCGCGCACCAGAAGCCCGGCGATATTGCTAGAGGCAAGTAACCCCCAGCTGATGCATACGATGGCAGAAACCCGCAAAGTCTTGTAGAGAAAAGCGGGTGCGGCACGCAGCAGGGTATCCAAAAAGCGGGGGGCATCTTGCATGCTCCAGGCGCTGAGGGTGAGGGCGGCAAAACATAGCCCGCACACCATGCACAGCGCCATCACCGGCCAGCGGAAACCGTGGATGAGCAAAACAGGGATGGGGTGTTTTTCCTCGTTGATTCGTTTTTCGAGATAAGGGGCAATCTTTTTGCCCAGCAGTAGCCCCAGCGCCCAAAACAACAGCAGAAGCCCCAGCGCGATGCCCAGCAGCACCCAGAAGTTTTGGTCTACCTGTAATTTGTTTTCCAGTTCTTCCATGTTCAATCACCTGTCTTTATTTGGCGCAATGCGCTAAAAACTGGCTTGCATTTCCCCGCCGCCCATCACGAAGGGCCCTTCGTACAAAACGGCATGCTGGCCAGGGGCAATGGCCCGCTGGGGGGTTTCGAACACAAGGCGAGCACTGTTTTCCGCAGTGCTTTCCACCCGGCAGGGCACCGGTTTTGCCGCGCTGCGTATTTTCACGTCGTAGCGCTGCCCGGCCTGCAAGGGCTGGCCGCTGGTAGTGTGCAGCCGCCCAATTACCACCGCGGCGGCATATTCCCCCCCGGCCAGGGCCAAAACCACATCGCCCGCTGGGTTGATTTCCTTTACAAAAACGGGCTTGCCCAAGGCTAGGCCCAGGCCCTTACGCTGGCCCACGGTATAGTGCATCACCCCGCGGTGGGGGCCCAAATCCTGCCCCTCGGGGCCAATGAACCGCCCGGGTTTATCCGCCACCCCTTTTTGGGCGATGTAGGCGGGGTAGTTGCCATCGGGGATAAAGCAAATCTCCTGGCTGTCTGGCGTATCGGCGCTGGAAAGCCCAAAAGCCGCCGCCATTTCGCGTATCTCGGTTTTTTCAAACTCCCCCAGCGGCAGGCAGAGCCGCGAGAGAATCTTCTGCGGCAGCCGGTACAGCATATAGCTTTGGTCCCGCGCGGCGCTTTGGGCTTTGGCAATATGGTGGATGCCCTCTCTCTCCTCACAGCGTGCGTAGTGGCCGCTGGCGATGAAGGGGATGCCCAGGCGGTCGGCCTCCTGGGCCAGCAGGTGGAATTTTACGCAAGGGTTGCACAAAATGCAGGGCGAGGGGGTGCGCCCGGCGGCGTACATCTGGCAAAAAGGCTGGATGACAGCCTCTTCAAAAAGTTCTTCGCCATGTAGCACCGAAAGTGGCACCCCCAGTTCTCCGGCGGCGGTTTGGGCGGCCAGTACGGCCTTATCATGCGCGGGGGAAAAGCGGATGACCGCCGCTTGCACCGCAAAACCCTGCTGTTGCAGGATGCGTACCGTCACGGCGGAATCCACCCCGCCCGAAAGGGCGACCAGGATGCGGTCGGGGTTTGGCATTCTAGTGTTCTCCTTTTTTGTTGGTTTACCCGTGGTTTTTTTGGGCGTATTCGGCGGCGGCCGCCACGGCCAAAGCGTCACAGCGTTCGTTTTCGGCATGGCCCGCGTGCCCGCGTATCCAGTGGTACTCCATGTTGTGCGGGGCAGTCAGTTCCAAAAGCCTGTCCCACAAATCGGGGTTTAAGGCCGGGCTTTTGTCGCTTTTTTTCCAGCCGCGGGCCTTCCAGCCTTTGGCCCAGCCTTTTTGCAGCCCGTCCAGCACATATTTGGAATCGCTGGTAAGGCACACATGGCAGGGCTCTTTCAGCAGTTCCAGCGCCCGTATCAGCGCCGTCATCTCCATGCGGTTGTTGGTGGTATCCGTCTCCCCGCCGGAGATTTCTTTTTCCGTATCTTTATACCGCAAGATGGCGCCCCAGCCACCTGGGCCGGGGTTGCCTTTGCAGGCACCGTCGGTAAAAATATACACCTGTTTGATGGCTCGTTCCCTTCCTCTTTTTAAAAATTGGTTTGTGCACTATCATACCATATTTTCCGGCCCTTGGCATCACCCACTGGTGTTGTTTTACGCTGTGTGGTATAATAAAACCATACAGAGAGGGGGTGAACGGCCATGCCGGAGCTTAGAATTGCAGTGGCCCATACAAATTCGAAATAAAATAAATTTGTATGGGAGATAACAATGAAAGAAAATAAATACGACGACAAGACTTTTTTTGAAAAATATAGCCAGATGAGCCGCTCGCAAAACGGGCTGGATGCCGCGGGAGAATGGGAGACACTGCAAGCGCTCTTGCCCAGTTTTTCCGGCAAACGTGTGCTGGATTTGGGCTGTGGCTACGGCTGGCACTGCATCTACGCGGCGCAACAGGGCGCAGCGCGGGTTGTGGGGGCGGATATCTCCGCCAAGATGCTGGAAGTGGCCAGGGAAAAAACCAGTTTCCCACAGGTGGAATATCTCTGCGCTGCCATAGAGGACGTGGATTTTCCGCCCGCCAGCTTCGATGTTGTGCTCAGCTCGCTGGCCTTTCATTATATTGAAGATTTTGATGCTTGTGTGAAAAACATTTACCAAATGTTGGCCCCGGGCGGCTGGTTCGTGTTCTCTTGCGAACACCCGATATTCACCGCCGAAGGCCGACAGGACTGGGTATATGACGAGAACGGAAAGATACTGCATTTCCCGGTAGACAATTATTTTAGGCCGGGAAAGCGCATTGCGGGCTTTTTGGGGGAAGAGGTGGTAAAATACCACCGCAGCCTTACCTCGTATCTCAACACCTTGCTCCGCGCAGGTTTTTTGCTGCGGGCCGTGGTGGAACCGCAGCCCTCGCAGGAAATGCGTGCGACGGTGCCGGGCATGGAGGATGAAATGCGCCGGCCCATGATGCTGATTGTCTCAGCAGAAAAAGCATAAAGTGAGAAAAGGCGGCGCTGGGTTTTCAGCGCCGCTTTGCTTGACAAACGGTGTGTTTGGCAGTAAACTAATTATAATATAGGTGCAATTTGGGCCTTCTTTTTGCTTTTAGAAAAACGGGCGGCCCGTGGCAGAAGGCCACAGAGAAGCATTGTTTGTTTTGTGAAATCAAGCAAGCCCTCGCAGCAGGAGGGTTGCTTTTTTTAAGATGTTATATATACCCAAGAGAAATGGGTAAAAAAACCGCACGGCAAAGGCCGAAACACAGGGCGCTTTGCGTGCAACGAAAAAAATACAGACAAAGCTCCCCCAGAAAACGGGGTGGGCTATGGTTTGTTGTGAAATGGAGTGGAATAGTTGAACCAAAAACAGAATACGGCCGCAGAAGGCGGCAAACGCAAACCGGAACGCCCCCGCACGGCCACACAGGGCCGGGGGCCCCGGCAGCCAAAGGTGGCGGGGCAACAGCCGCAAGCACAGGGCCAGCCGAAGGCGGCCGGGCAACAACCGCCAGTGCAGGGCCAGCCAAAGCCCGGCGAGCAAGCCAAAAACGCACCCAAAGCAGGGCGGCAACCCCGCCGTCCCGGCGGCCTCAATGCCCGCCAGCAGCGCAAGCCCGCCAAGGCGCTGCGTGTGTACCCCCTGGGGGGGCTGGGCGAAGTGGGCAAGAACATGAACGTCTTTGAGTGTGACGATGAGATGTTCATCCTGGACTGTGGGGCCCTGTTCCCGGACAGTGATATGTTCGGGGTGGACTTGGTGATTCCCGATTTTACCTTCGTGGAAAAAAATAAGGACAAGATTCGGGGTGTGGTGATTACCCACGGGCACGAGGACCATATTGGTTCGCTGCCGTACCTGCTGCGTGAGGTAAACTTGCCCATTTACGCCACCCGCCTAACCGCGGGGCTGATAGAGAACAAGCTGGAAGAGCATGGCCTACGCGCCAGCACCAAAATTCATGTTTTCACCCCCGGGGAAAAATTTAGCCTGGGTTGCTTCACCTTCGACCCCATCAATGTGAACCACAGCATCCCGGACGCGGTGGCCTATGCTATTGAAACCCCGGCGGGCACCGTGATTCATACGGGGGACTTTAAAATTGACTATACCCCGCTTTCGGGCGAGGTGATTGACCTTTCCACCCTGGCGGCCTACGGCAAAAAAGGGGTCATGGCCCTGTTTAGCGATTCTACCAATTCCGAACGCCCCGGGATGACCATGTCGGAAAGCAAGGTGAACGAGGGCTTGCAGGCGCTGTTTGCCCGCGCCAGCAAGCAGCGCATCATCATCGCAACCTTCGCTTCCAATATCTACCGTATCCAGCATATTATCGATTTGGCGGTAAGCTTTGGGCGCAAAGTGTCCATCTCGGGGCGCAGCATGGTGAAAAACACCGAGATGGCGCGGGAACTGGGCTACATCAAAGCACCGGACGACGTGCTGATTGACGTGGATAAAATCAACAAATACCCGCCGGAATCGGTGGTGCTTATCACCACCGGCAGCCAGGGGGAGCCGCTTTCGGCCCTGTCGCGCATGGCGGCGGGCAGCCACCGCAACGTGCATGTGGGCCCGGGGGATTTCATCATCATCTCGGCCACCCCCATTCCGGGCAACGAAAAAATGGTAACCAAAACCGTGAACGGCCTATTGCACCTGGGGGCCGATGTAATCTATGAGCGGATGTATGACGTGCATGCTTCGGGCCATGCCTGCCAGGAGGAGCAAAAGCTGATACTGAGCCTGGTGAAGCCCAAGTATTTTATACCCATTCATGGCGAGTACAAGCACCTGATGCGCCACGCGCAAACCGCCGAGGCCACCGGGGTGCCTAAGAAAAATATCCTGGTGGCGGATACCGGAGACACCATCATCATTTCAAAAGACGGAATTCGTGAGGGTGAACCCATCCAAGCGGGCGCCGTGATGGTGGACGGCCTGGGCGTGGGCGATGTGGGTAGCGTGGTACTGCGAGACCGCCGCCTGCTCAGCCAGGATGGCGTGGTGATTTTGGCCGCAACCATCGAAAAGAAAACCGGGAAACTGGTAAGCCAGCCCGAACTGTTTAGCCGTGGCTTTGTGTATGTGCGCGACAGTGAGGAATTGCTGGAAGAGACCCGCCGCGCCATAGAGGAGATTTTGAAAAAAGCGAGAGCGAGCCTTACCGCGATGTGGGTAGCCTCAAAACCCGCA
>CAYYLW010000144.1:0-6812 GCA_964472465.1 uncultured Oscillospiraceae bacterium
CAGCAGTGTGGCGGTGGTGAAGACCTTTCCCGTGCGGGACTATGTGTTGATAGGAGAGGAGACCTCTCTTTTCACCAATGATTTGTTTTATTTCTACCCCACAGTTGGGTTTTATAAAGAGGGGAAAAAACGGTTCGGCGCCTATTTGTTCGACGACACCTACAATGTTCCCGTTCCCCAAGACACCCCGGCTGATAAGTTTTTTCGCATTCCTGCGGGGCATTATCTTTGCAACTACCATGTGGGGCCATACAGCACCATTCAGGAGAGCATTGGCCGGCTATGGAAGGCGGGCAGCGGGAAAAAGCTGGATGATAGCGTGGTCACCCTCAATATCATAGACCAGTTTTTGGAAAGCCACCCCGCCAATTACCTTACAGAACTGCAAATACGCATCGTTGAATAGGCGTCTGCCACCGGGCAAACCAGACAAGTATTTGTCTGGTTTTTTGTTGATTGATACAGAATTGGCCTCTGCGGGAACAGAAAGCTTGAACCTATTATAATCATAGGTTTTATACTACTGCTAGCGGGTTTTACCCATCCTCTGGATAATGCGGCAAATGGCACGGCAGGTGTCGGCTGGGTTTATGGTTTACTTGATGTAGGGTGAAGTGTGCTTTGGTACACACCCGAGAGGAGGAAAACAGTTTATGAAAGTGCTGGGAATTGAGATTCACAAAGGTGATTTTGACGGCTTACTCGGTATTTTGGTGGACAATCTTTCCGTGTTTTTGCTTTTGATTACCTTGAACCTCTTTGTGGTGGGCATGCCTGCCGAAATTGTGTTTGGCCGTATTATTCCCGGGGCGGCTATTGGCTTATTGCTAGGGAATCTCTATTATGTGTATATGGCCAAAAAACTGCAAAAGAAAGAAAACCGCACCGATGTAACCGCTCTGCCCAGTGGGGTCAGCATCGTTTTTGTCATCATTTACACCATGGGCATTTTGTTGCCTGTGGCCAAAATAACCGGCGACCCGGAGATGGCCTGGCGCATTGGCTTAGCCGCCAATATCATCGGCGCACTCATCTGCCTGGTGGGCGCCTTCATAGGCCCCTGGCTGCGTAAATTCCTGCCGCCGGTCTCCATGCTGGGCGCTCTGGCGGGGCTTGCCGTCGTCTTTATTGCGGGTTCCGGCTTAAAAGATGTGTTTGCCAACCCTGTGGTGGGTCTCTCCTGCCTTGCCATCATTGTATGGGGCTATGTGGCCCGCGGGAAAATCCCCTTCCGAATCCCAGCCGGCATTTTGGCCCTTCTCCTGGGTGCCATTCTGGCGGTTTGCATGGGGCAAACCGCTGTAAACATGGATAATGTGGGCTTCTACGCACCCTTTCCCTGGATTTTGAAGGTGGGCCTGCAGGCGTTTACTGAATGTGGCCCCTTCCTGGCGGTGATTATCCCCCTGGCCGTCATCAACTTTATCAGCACCTTAAACAATGTGGAATCGGCCGCCACGGCAGGCGATAACTACAACGTCCGCGAGGCTATGATTGTGGATGCCATTGCCAGTGCCGCCAGCGCCCTGTTTGGCTGCTGCTACCCCAACTGTGTGTTCATCGGCCACCCCGGCTACAAACGGATGGGCGCCCGGATGAGTTACTCTCTGATGAACGGCATATTGATGACTGTTTTGGCCCTGTTCGGCCTCTTTGGCTTAATCAGTTCCGTCATTCCCGTGGCTGCCGTGGCACCCATTCTCATCTTCATTGGGCTTGTGAACATCGAGGTTGCCTTTACCGCCGTTCCCAAACACCATGTGGCCGCTGCCGCCATTGCGCTGCTTCCTTTTGTGGGCGAGTTCGCCATGGAGCAGATTGATTCTGCCTTGGGGGCTGTAAATGCCACCGCCCAAGACCCCGCAACCATGGTGGCTTTGCTGGGGGCGGGGGTAAACTATAACGGCTATGCCGTGCTTGGCTATGGCACCATCATCATATCCATGATTTTGGCCGCACTGGTTGTTTTTGTGATAGAACGCCGGATGCTGAAACTTTCTCTCACAGCCTTTGGCGCTGCCGTACTTTCGGCTATAGGGCTGATTCATTCCTCTACCCTGGCGTTTATGCCAAACCCCATGCTCACCTTGGCCTGGTGCATTGTGGGCGTGATGGGGCTGGCCGCGCACCTGGGTGGCATACGTCCCTCTGATACACCTGAACTGAGCCATGCGGAATAACAGGAAGGATGATTCTCACCATGATGAACCCACGCGTAATTGACGTAGCTCTTGGAAACGCCCCGGCAGATATTGTAATACAAAACGGCACCCTGGTGAATGTGAACACGCGGGAGCTGTATCAGGCTGATATCTCGGTGGTGGACGGTCTCATTGCCTCGGTGGGCGTTTTGGCCGAGGGCGCCATCGGCCCCGGCACACGGGTGATGGATGCCAGCGCGCAATACCTGTGCCCCGGCTTCATCGATGCCCACATCCATTTTGAAAGCAGCATGCTCAGCTTCACAGAATTCACTAAAGCCGTTTTGCTGCATGGCACCACGGCTGTTGCCAGCGACCTGATGGAGATTGCCATTGTGGCGGGCAAGGAGGGGATTTTGGATATTTTCCGGGAGGCGGAGGGCCTGCCGCTGCACCTCCTATACCCGGTGCCTGCCTTCATGAGTGAAGAGGGCTCTCTGCAAACCATTGGCGCGGCACTGTACCCGGAACTGGTTGAAGAGCTGCTAAAATTGCCCACAGCCGTGGGCCTGGCCGAGGTGTTATACCCCCCCATTTTGGAGAAAAGCCCGGTTTCGGCCCAGATGCTGGCCGCTGCCCAGGCTTTGGGCAAAACGGCCGAGGGACATGCCCCAGCACTGCTTGGCACAAAACTGGACGCCTATGCCTCTGCCGGCATCCGCTCTGACCACGAAAGCACCAGCCGGGAGGAGGCCTTGGACAAGGCACGAAAAGGCCTGCGCATTTTAATGCGGGAGGGTTGCGCTGCCCAGGACCTGGAGGCCTGCCTGCAAATCATCACACAGGACAAGGTGGATTCCCGAATGTGCAGCATGGTAAGCGATGACATCGACATGCTGCACATCTGGGAAAAGGGGCATTTGGACCACAAGGTACGCATGGCCGTCAAGGCCGGGGTAGACCCGGTGGTGGCCATTCAGATGGTTACCCTGAACCCGGCGGAAAGCCTAAAGGTGGATGACCGCTACGGCAGTATCACACCGGGAAAATGTGCGGATATCGTGCTGTTGGATGACCTTGCGACATGCAGCGTCAGCGGTGTTATTGTCGGCGGGGCCGTAGTGGTGGAGGAAAGACGGGTTGCCTTCACAGCACCGGCCTTCCAACACGCGGCCTGTATGCTGAACACAGCCCGCCTGCAAAAGCCCGTTTGCGCCGAGGATTTGATGCTTCGCGTAGACCCTGCGACTAGCACGGCCCGAGTACGTGTGATTGGCGCAAATGGCACCACCCTTCTCACCGAGGCACTGGAAGCCGACCTGGCCGTGGCAGATGGATGGATTCAGCCCGACCTCACGCAGGACATCTTGCACATTGCCTGCGTAGAGCGCTATGGTAAAAATGGAAACATCGGGCATTCTTTTATCAAGGGCTTCCAGCTTTCCCGTGGGGCCATCGCCACCTCTATGGGGCACGACCACCACAATATCACCACGGTAGGCACCAATGCGGCCGATATGGCCCTTGCCGTAAACCGCGTTGCCGAACTGTCTGGCGGGCTCGTGATTGCCGACAATGGTGTGATTGTGTGCGAACTTGCACTGCCCATCTGCGGCCTTCTATGCCAGTTGAGTATAGAGGAATCGGCCACAATATTGGCCAAAATGCAAAAGGAGCTGGCGGCGCGCGGATGCCACATGGCCTCCCCCTACATGACGCTTGCCTTCCTCACCCTCATCTATATCCCCATGTATGGCATTACAGACCGCGGCCTAGTGGATGTGCTGAATTTTAAGGTGATTGACACAGTGATTTCCTAAAGCTAATCTACCGGCCCCGGCTGGATACCATTCCCCCTAGGCACCTCCTTCAACGACCCGGTTGCCTGCGCCCAAACGGTGTACAAAACCTTGGAGCTTCTGGACGATGGACAGGAGATCAGCACGGAAGCCGTTGGCCGTCCGGTGGGCGACAGGCATGTATGGCTGGATTACATTGCCATAACAGCGGACAACGAAGGCCTTGTGAAGAAATAGGTGCAAAATCGTATAACAGCCGGCGTAGCCGGCTGTTCAGACTGTCGAAGAACCCCAGTTTTCTTAGTGTGAAACTGGGGTTCTTGCTTGTAGAATGGCATTTTGGGGAAGAAAAGAGGGCTATATCAAGCCCAGATTGCCATCTTTTTGAGGTTCATGGCAGCAAATTTGAGCCGTAGCCAGTTGGTAACTCTGGCTAGGCCCTTGTGCAGCGTATACCGCATGCCATGCTTTTCTTTTGCGTCAGCAAACACCCGCTCAATGGTTTGGCTACGCTTTGTGTAGCTTGCATGGCCCTCTGGCGAATGTCGGAAATCCTCCGCTTGCTCGATGTAGTTCTCCCAAATGTGCTTTTGTACAATTTTCTGATGGTTTTTGCTGTTTGTGCACACCGAAAGATGCGGGCATATTTTGCAGATGGCGGGCTTGCTCTTGTACTCTCGGTAGCCTTCTCTGTTTGTTATTGAATAGTGCAATACTTGGTTTGCCGGGCAAAGAACACAGTCGTAATGCTCATCATACACATAGTCGTAGCTTCTAAAAAAACCCTCGCCTGTCATTGGCCGTTTGTAGGGGGTGGAGATGTTTCGCTGGTCATCTATCACTTTTTTGCATATCCAAGGTGTTTTGTATTGGCCCCCTCTGCCAGCACCAGCGGGAAGCCTGCGGCAGGGTCGTAACCGCCCTGTACTGCCGTGCCGTCTGCCAGGCTACCGCCCAGCTCCACGGTGGCCTCCGGCTGGGTGGCCGTTAAAAACAACACCTGCTCGGCGGCCGCCACCTCTGCCCGCAGTGTATCGCCCTCCATCACCAAGGGGATGGCTATATTGTCTTTCCCTGCTTCCTCTTGCACATAGGCAAATGCACTTCGATTGCATTTGCAGTATACCAAGCGGGATGCACCAAATAAGGTACATCCCGCTTGGTATGATAGGGGCACAAAATAACAGAGGGAGGAAAACATGATGCAAAAAGCAAAACACTGGAGGGGCCTTATTTTTGGGCTGGCGCTCTTGATGACAACCGGGTGCGGCCCAAACGAAACAGCAGAGGCGCCAGTGGAAAGGGCGCCGCCCCTGCCAGGACAAAACCAAAAGCAGGCCGCCGCATTCTCCACCATCATGGCTTGTGGGGACTATACGGTAGCGCTGAAACAAGATGGCAGCTTGTGGGCCTGGGGCAGGCCGGGAACCGGCTTTTTTAAGCCTGAGCTACCCAGCGCAACCCCGGTGCAAGTGATGGCAGATGTAGCATCTTTTGCCGGAACAGACAACAATTTTTTTGTCATTAAAAATGATGGCGTGCTCTATGGCGCTGGACACATCGATTTTGAGGACGATTTACAGCGAGAACGAAATGTTTTTGTGGAAGTGCTGCGGGATGTAAAAAGTGTGAACAAGAACGGTAGATATGCTGTAAAACAGGATGAAGCGTATGGACCTGGGGTACATCTGGAATTTTTAATGCCAATGCCCACACGGAGGAACAAAACAAAAATCTGCCAGCCATGATACCCGGCCTTACAGAAGTGGATAGAATGTATGATGGAGCCAATGCCATCTACGTGCTGAAAAACGACAACAGCCTTTGGGCTTTTGGTGAAAATGAAAACGGGCAACTGGGCAACGGCACACAGGAAGCCAGCGCCACAGCCCAAAAAATCATAGACAATGTTAGGGAAATGTTCTTTGTGGAGAATAGACCCTATGCCGTCTTAAATGACGGAAGCTTGGTCTCGTGGGGGTATGGCGAAATGGTGCCCGGGCTGCAGCAAGCGGAAAGCGTCTCGGGCAAACCAACATCGCCTCTCCTTCCCGTCACCATACGAAGTGGTGTGCTTTCCTTTCAAACAATCTACTTGTCGAACTTTTTATTGGAAACCAATGGCCACCTGCTTGGCTGGGGCAAGAACATGGACGGCACTCTGGGAAATGGCTCCACAGAGGATGTTTCCCCAGCCAGCCCGCACATTATTCTCACTGATGTGGTGGATTTTTCGGTGGGGGCATCTCATGTGGTTGCGCTGAATGTTCAAGGTTTGGCCTAATGCTGGGGGAACAATGGCCTTGGTGCCGTTGGCACGGGAACAATGGGGGAGGCAGAGACAAGTGTACTTTCTCCCACACAGGTGCTGGAGGGGGTGATGCTTCCTGCCAATAGGCCTGAACTGCAAGCTTTGCCAGAGGATGGAGCCACACCATCGTTTGAAGCGCCCGAATCGGAGTTGCAGGAAATATACATCCTGGATGCTTTTGTCAAACCGGACATCGAGTTTTTTGGAACTCCACCAGAGAATGTGGAGATGTGGTTGAGCGGTGTGAAGGGCCGGGTGAACGCAGATGGCAACTTAAACCTGCGTGCGGGCCCCGGGCAGCAGCATGAGATGCTGCGTTCTCTGCCCGATGGCACCAGCCTCCTTGTGTTTGGCGAAGACAAGGAAAACGATGAATGGCTGTTTGTGGATTGTGGTGGCGTGCAGGGCTATGTTCATACCGGTTACGTTGACCTGAGATAGGGCTTGAAAAACAAAGCCAACTCTCTTTCTCTGGTAACCATGATGCCGGAAAAGACCCTTGAACAGATTCCAGAAGGTACCGGATTACCAGCATTTACTGGCACAAAATGCCGCATAGTG
>CAYYLW010000145.1:0-6809 GCA_964472465.1 uncultured Oscillospiraceae bacterium
CTTTTAGTCTCTTTTTCTTTCCAAACTGTCCAATATGTTTGACAAACCTACATTTGGCGGGGGTGATTTGCACAGCCCGCGTTGGCCGTGCCAATGGCGCTGGCGGCGCACAGCAGGGCCGCGCGTGAGGCGGAAAAGTTCAGCCCGCCTTGCAGATAGGCCGTGTAGGGCGGGCGCAGGGGCGCGTCGCAGGAAAGCTCAATGCTGCTGCCCCCGGTGAAGGCCCCTGCCGCCATGATCACCGGGCTATCATACCCGGGCATGGCCCAAGGTTCTGGGGTGAGGAAGCTATCCACCGGGCTGTTTGCCTGGATGGCGCGGCAGAGCGCACAGAGTTTTTCTTCCCCGTCCAAGGTGATGGCCGTGATGATATCGCCACGCGGGGTGTTCCAGTGGGGGGTGGTGGGGTAGCCCAGCGCCTCGAACAGCGCCGCGGCATACACAGCGGTTTTCAAGGCCTCGGCCACCACGCCGGGGGCAAAATACAGCCCTAGGAACATCTGGCGCAGCAGGTCTCCGGTGCAGCCAATCTCGCTGCCCACACCCGGTGCGCTAAGGCGGTGGGCGCACTGCTCCACCAAATGGGCCCTGCCCGCAATATAGCCTCCGGTGGGCGCGATGCCCCCGCCGGGGTTTTTGATGAGGGAGCCCGCCATCAAATCTGCGCCGCAGGCGGTGGGTTCCTGTGTTTCCACAAACTCCCCATAGCAGTTGTCCACCATCACAATGATATCGGGGTTGGCCTGTTTGGCGGCGGCGGCAGCGGCCTGGATATCGGCCAGGCGCAAAGCGCGGCGGGGCGCATAGCCTCGGCTGCGCTGCAAATACAGCATCCGGCAGCCGGGCGCTTGCTGGCGAATGGCGGCCAAATCCGGGGCGCCGTCCCCGGCCAGGGCCAGTTCCCGGTACTGCACCCCAAATTCCCGCAGGCTGCCCTCGCCCTTTTCGCCGCTTAGGCCCAATACGCCATGCAGGGTATCGTAGGGGCGGCCGGTGGCGCACAGCAGGGTATCGCCCGGGCGTAGCACCCCAAACAGGGCCACGGCCAGGGTGTGGGTGCCGCTCATGAAATGGTGGCGGTACAAAGCGGCCTCGCTGCCGGTAAGGCTGGCAAACACCGCCTCCAGTTTTTCCCGCCCGGCATCTCCATAGCCATAGCCGGTGGTGCCCACCAGATGGGTGGCGGCCACGCGGTTTTCGGTGAAGGCACAGAGCATCTGCAACTGGTTTTGGTCCCGCGTTGCGTCTATTTCGGAAAAGGGGCCCGCCACGCGTTCGCGTACGGTCCTATCCAGTTCTAAAATGGGGGTATCCCAGTTAAACATCTTGTGTCCTCCCGGTAGAATGTAGCACTGAAACCAGCCCCTTTTGGCCGGTGGGCAAAAAGCCAAAGCGGGCGTAAAAGGCCAGCAGTTCTTTACGGCACAGCAGGCTGAGGGGCCTGTCTCCATAGCGGGCGCACAGCAGGCGAATCAGCGCCCCGGCGTGGCCCTGCCGCTGGTGCTCTGGCCGGGTTTCCACGTTAGCCAGGTAGCCCCCCTGTGGTGTGAGCGCCCAAAGCCCCGCGGTGGATACCAGCCGCCCGCCCTGGTGCAGGCCATACAATACGGCATAGCCGTGGTTGCGCCGGGCGCATAGGTCGGCATAGAAATAGTCCCGCGCGGCCAGTGGGCGGATGGGCCCGTCGGCGCTTTCCAGCACGGCCAGCAAGTCCTCGGCCGGCGGTGTCTCCACAAGGCCGGGGGGCGGGGCAAAGTGCGCGGGCAGGGCAGCCGGCGGGCGCAACAGCACCTCGTCCTCTTCGGCCAGGGCCCAGCCAGGCGGCATGAAATCCAAGGCGGTGAGCTGTGAAATACAGGAAAAACGCAAAAAAGCGCCGAGTTCCTCGGCGTCTTCTGCCCGGCCGCACAGAAAGGCGCGGCCACCGCTCAATTGCAGAAGCCCGGCGCTGCCCACCAAAAAGAAGTGGTGGGGCAGGCGGGGGTTTTTGCATTGCATCTGCCAGTGCATGCTGCACAGCGGTCCCAGTGCGGGCCCGCTGGCGCGGCGCAACACCTCTTGGCCATCCTCGGGAAGGGCTTTGCGTATCACAACTGCTGTACCAAACTTTTAAAATGGGCGCCCCGCGCTTCAAAGTTTGGGTAGGCGTCAAACGAGGTGCAGGCGGGCGAAAGGGTGACGATATCCCCCGGCTGGGCCAGGCGGTGGGCCTCCTGCACGGCTTCGGCCAGGTTGCCCATGCGCACAATTTCCGGCTCGCCTTCGGTGTAACCGGGGGCCATGCGCACCGCTTCCTCAATTTTGTCGGCGGCGGGGCCGATGAGAATGAGGGTTTTGATGTGGCTGGGGGCCTCTTCGGCCAGGGGGTCGAAGGGGACGCCCTTGTCCTGCCCGCCCGCAATTACAATCAGCTTTTGGGAAAAGGCCTTCAGCCCCGCAATTACGCGGGTGGGGCTGGTGGCAATGGAATCGTTAAACCACTGCACCCCGTTCAGCTCCCGCACAGGTTCGATGCGGTGCTCCACCCCGGTGAAGCTACGGGCCACGGCCGCCATGGCTTCGGGCGGTACCTCACAGCACAGCGCCGCGAAGGCGGCGAGCAGGTTTTCAATGTTGTGCTCCCCACGCAGCTTTACCTCGCTGCGGTGCAGCACCGGCACGGCCTGGCCGTTCTGCGCCAGGCAAAGCTGGCCGTCACTGGCCAGATAGGCGCCGTTTTGCACCTTGCGCAGGCGCGAAAACCAGCGTACTTCGCCGGGGGTATCTTTTTCCATGCCACGGGTCAGTTCGTTCTCTAGGTTCAGTACGGCCACGCTGCCCAGCGCCTGATGCAGCAAAATGTTCCGTTTGGCGTTCACATATTCCTCCATGTCCTTGTGGTGGTCCAGGTGGTTGGGGGCCACGTTGGTCACCACGGCGGTGCCGGGGGAATGGTACATGGAAATCAGTTGAAAGCTGGATAGTTCCACCACGGCGGTATCCTTGGGGGAGATTTCGTCCACCAAGGGCAGCATGGCCCGCCCGATGTTCCCCCCCAGGTACACCTTGCGCCCGGCCTGCTGGCAGATGGCTGCGATGAGACTGGTGGTGGTGGTTTTGCCATCGCTGCCCGTAACGCCGATGATGGGGCAGGGGCAATGCTCGAAAAAGAGTTCCATCTCGCTGGTAAGCTGTGCGCCTGCGCGCCCGGCCGCCTGCAATTCGGTGGTATAATACTCAAAGCCTGGCGTGCGCAGAATCATCTCCTGCCCCGCCAGGCCGTTCAGATAATTTTCCCCCAGAGAGAGCCGTACCCCCAGCCCCAGCAGTTCGTCGCCAAAGGCGCCGAAATCTGCCAGAGAGCGTTTGTCGCACAACGTAACCTTGGCGCCGGATTTGGCAAACAGAACCAGCAAGTCTCTGTGCGCCACACCGCCGCCGATGAAGGCGACTTTTTTGCCGCCCAAAGTATTAAAGAATTTCTCCACGCTACCTTACCCCATGCTGCCAACCTCGTTTGCTGTGCCGGGCGAAAACCACCCTGCCAGATGAAACGGGCCGCAGATTGTTTGTGTGCCCCCCAGGCGCGAAGCCGCGCCGCGTAAAAGCCCCGTGCGCTGCCTTATTTAGCCACGCAGCGCTATGGCCTCCACTTCCACCAAAACATTTTTGGGCAGGGTTTTCACGGCCACGCAACTGCGGGCCGGTTTTTCTGTAAAGAACCGGGCATATATTTCATTAAAAGCCGCAAAATCACCCATATCGGCCAAAAACACGGTGGTTTTTAGCACGCTGGCATAGCTGGCGCCCGCCGCGTTTAGTACCGCGCCCAGGTTTTCCAGGGCCAGTTCAGCCTGGGCCCCAAACGCGGCGGGAATTTCGCCGCTGGCGGGGTGTACCGGGATGGAACCGGAGGTAAAGACCAACTTGTCCCAGGCGATGGCCTGGGAATAGGGGCCTATGGCCGCCGGGGCATTATCGGTTTGGATGAATTCTTTTTGGCTCATGTTTCCATAATCTCCTCTAGAATACCTGGATGTGGCCCGCAAAACCATCGGGCGGGGCCGTTTCAATTCCGCTTAATCTTTTTCATTATACATGATTTTGGCATTTCGTCAAACCGGGTAGTAAACCATAATATACAAAACGGTTGACAACTTTCCGAAAACTGCGTAGACTGTGAAGGCGGAACAGGAAAACAAATAGAAAAAAAGGAGGGAGATACGCTGAACCGGGTGAAAGACAGGGTGAGGGCCCTATTGTTTGAGCGGGAGGCAGTATCTGGCGAAGAGGCTGCCAAAAGCCTGGCGGTATCGCGTGCGGCGGTGTGGAAAGCCGTGGAGGCCCTGCGCGCCGAGGGCTTGGCCGTGGAGGCGGTGCATGGCGTGGGCTACCGCCTGGCGCCGGGTAGCGACGCTTTGTGCGAAGCGGCTTTGCAGGCCGAATTGCCAGAGCTGCCGGTGCGGGTGCTGCCGGTGGTGGATTCCACCAACCTGGAGGCCAAGCGCTGGGCCTTGGAGGGCGGGCCGCATGGCGGCCTGGTGGTGGCGGAAAAACAGCAGGCCGGGCGGGGGCGGATGGGCCGCAGCTTTGAAAGCCCGGCGGGCGGGCTGTACATGAGCGTTTTGCTGCGCCCACAAAATGCGCAGGCGGGGCTTTCGCTGCTAACGGCGGCGGCGGCCGTGGCGGCCTGCCGGGCCGTGGCCCAGTTGTGCGGCAAAGAACTGGATATCAAATGGGTGAACGACCTGTTTTATGAGGGGAGAAAATGCTGCGGTATTCTCACCGAGGGGGTGGCGGGGCTGGAAAGCGGTGGCTTTGAGTATCTGGTGTGTGGGATTGGCATCAACTTTAGCACCCCCGCGGCGGAGTTTCCGCCGCCCATACAAGCATTGGTCACCTCTTTGTACCCTGCCAGCCAGGCCCCGGTTTCGCGGGCGCGGCTGGCAGGGCGGATATACCAAAACCTGATGGGCCTGTTTGAGGCCCTGCCCAGCGACGATTTTTTGGCCGAGTACCGCAGGCGCAATTTTGTGCCGGGCAAACGGGTGCAGGTGATGTCCACCCCCCCTTACGAAGCGCTGGCACTGGCGATTGACGACCAAGCGCGGCTGGTGGTGCGCAAGGCAAGTGGCGAGGAAGTGGCGCTTTCGGCGGGGGAAGTGAGTGTTCTGGTAGAAAAATAGAAGAAAGGCCGCCGTGGCCGGGTATGCCGCGGCGGAAGGGAAAGAGAATGGAAAAACGTGAGAGCCTGAGAAAATTGATGCGGGCGGCCATACTGTGTGCGCTGCTGTGTGTGCTGGCGCAAGTAGTGCTACCCATTGGGCCGGTGCCCTTTAGCATGGCGGTGTTTGCCGTGGCGTTAATTGGTGGCCTGCTTTCGCCGCTGTGGACGGCGGCCTGCATTGGCTGCTATTTGGCCCTGGGGCTATGCGGTGTACCGGTGTTTGCGGGGTTTGGCGCGGGGCCTGGTGTTTTGCTGGGGCCCACCGGGGGGTATCTGGCGGGGTATTTTGTGCTGGCGCTGGCCATATCGCTGGCGGTAAAAGCGAAGTGGCCACTCCCACTCCAGGCGTTTTGCGCCCTGGCGGGGCTGGTGGGCTGCTATCTGCTGGGCACCCTGTGGTTCATGGGGGTCACCGGCTCCACCTTTTTAAACGGGCTACTGCTGTGCGTGGTGCCCTTTGCCCTGCCGGATGTGCTTAAAATAGCCCTTGCCATGGCGCTGGCCAAGGCCTTGCAGCGCCGTTTGGCCGTGCAGGCGGGCTAGGGAAGGGGGCAGGCAGATGGCGTTTACCGAAATTGAGCGCAAGTGGTTGATGGAGGGCTTTCCCGTCCTTATAGCAGAGAGCGAAAGTGAGATGGAACAGGGCTATTTGAGCTTTGGCCCGGCCGTGCGCATCCGCAAGACGGTGTGCGGCGGCCAGACGGCGTTCTGGCTTACCATCAAGGGGGGCGGCACCTTGCAGCGCACCGAGGTGGAGCTGCCTTTGAGCGAAGCACAATACGGGGCGTTGTGTGGGCTGTTGGCCGCCCCGCCTGCCCACAAGCGCTTGCGGCGCTACCCGCTGGAAGGGGGGCTGGTGCTGGAGTGTAGCTGTGTGGACGAGGGCCAGCCGGGGGAATTTTACTATGCCGAGGTGGAGTTCCCCAGTGTTGCACAGGCCCAAAACTTTGTGCCGCCCGCTTTTTTGGGCCGCGAGGTGACCGAGGAACCGGGCTACACCATGGCCGACCATTGCCGCCGCAAGGCGGGGCTGTGAGGGGCCGGCAGTAGAGTGGGTTTCCTCCGGAGAAGGGCCCTGTACGAAACGGGCCTGAGCACGCAAAAAAAGCGCCCCCTACAAGGGGGCGCTTAGCAGTTTAGCCATTAGGCGTTCGCGGCTTTGTTGGCACGTTTGGCCAGCCGGGAAACAGAACGGGACGCGGTTTTCTTATGAATCAGACCCTTGCCGCCCGCTTTTTCCAAAGCGATACTGGCGTTTTTCACGGCCTCGGCAGCGCCTTCACCGGCCACGATGGAGGTGTTGGCCTTTTTCAGGGTGGTTCTGAGGGCGCTCCTCGCGGATTTGTTGCGCGCAGTCTGCTTTTCAGAAAGGCGTACGCGGTCTTTTTGGCTTTTAATATTCGGCATCTTTGCACCTCCTCTAATCATCTATCTCAAGGTTAACTTGTTTCCTCAAGTTGCGGCGGCGCAAGAGTACGCGGCAGCAACATATATAATACCATCATCTTGGCCGGATTGCAAGACTTTTTTCATTCTCCGCCCAGGAAGGCGTGTAGAACTACAATACATATTGGACAGAAAGAAAAATAAAAAGAGAAAAGGA
>CAYYLW010000146.1:0-6710 GCA_964472465.1 uncultured Oscillospiraceae bacterium
TGAGGTGAGCCGCATAGAAAAGCAGGTGGATGTGAAGGACATGGAGGTGGCGCTTGCCATTTTTGGCAACGCCGACAACAATGCCCGCCTGATTGAACAAGAATTTGGTGTATCGCTGGTGTACCGCGGTACTGAAATTAAAGCCGTGGGGGAGCCGGGGCCGGTGGAAGCCGCCGCCAAAACCCTGGGCGCTATGGTGAAATTGCAGGAAAGTGGCCTGCCGCTGGACGAGCAAGCGGTGCGATACTGCATCTCCCTGGCAAAAGAAGGGGAGGAGGATAAGGTTGCCGAACTGACGGGGGAGTTCATCCTCATTAATGATAAGGGCCGTCCCATCCGCCCCAAAACCCTGGGCCAAAAAGCCTATATCAGCGCCATTCAAAAACACCCCATCACTTTTGGGGTGGGCCCGGCGGGCACGGGCAAAACCTACCTGGCCGTGGCCATGGCCGTGAAAGCCTACAAAGCGCATGAAATCACCCGTATCATCCTCACCCGCCCCGCGGTAGAGGCGGGGGAAAAGCTGGGTTTCCTGCCGGGGGATTTGCAGAATAAGGTGGACCCCTACCTGCGCCCTTTGTACGACGCTTTGTTTGATATGTTGGGCACGGAGGCCACCGGGCGGCTTTTGGAAAAGCAGATGATTGAGGTGGCCCCGCTGGCTTACATGCGCGGGCGCACCTTAGACGATGCTTTCATCATTTTGGACGAAGCGCAGAACACCAGCCGTGAGCAGATGAAAATGTTCCTCACCCGCATGGGGGTGGGCAGCCGGATGGTGGTGACTGGGGACGTGACCCAGATTGATTTGCCGGACAAGAACCGCAGCGGGTTGATTGACGCGCTCACCACCCTCAAGAACATCGAGGACATCGCGCGTATCCGGTTTAGCGATAAGGACGTGGTGCGGCACCGCCTAGTGCAAGAAATCATCCGGGCATACGAAAAAGCCACGGCGAAATATAAACGGTAAGGAGTGGTATTATGGCACATAAAGTATATATATCCAACAGGCAGAAGGCAGTGAAAATTCCTTCCGGGCTGCGCATCCTCATCCGCCGCTCCTGCAATGCAGTGCTGGAACTGGAAAATTTTGGCCAGCCTGCCGAGGTGAGCGTTACCTTTGTGGACAACGAGGAGATTGCAAAACTGAACAAACAGTACCGGGAAAACCCAAACCCCACCGATGTGTTGAGTTTCCCTTTGAATGAGGACGGAAAATACGAAAAAAACCAGGAGACGGGTGCCGCCATTTTGGGGGACATTGTCATCTCTATGGAAAAAGCGGTGGAACAGGCCCAGCTTTATGGCCATAGCTTGCAGCGTGAGGTGGCCTATCTCACCGTACACTCCATGTACCACCTGCTGGGCTATGACCATGAAACCGGCGGCATAGAAGCGGTGCACATGCGTGAAAAAGAAGAAAATGCGCTGATTAAGCTGGGGCTGCCCCGCACGGTGTCTTACACCAGCCCCGAGGAAGATAGGCGATAGGCATGGGGGCCTTTTTGCGCGGCTTTGTCTATGCGGCAAAGGGTGTGCGCCTGGCGGTTTTGGAGGAACGGAATTTCCGTTTCCACCTCTGCGCCGGGTTTTATGTGTTTTTGTTTTCTTTTTTCTTTTCTTTTAGCCCCCTGGAATATGCCCTTTTGGTGGTTTTGGTGGGCGGCGTACTGGCTTTGGAAATGCTGAACTCGGCGCTGGAACGGGCCGTGGCAAACCCCGAACCCCAGCGGTACCAGTTGGCCGGTATGGTGAAGGATATGGCGGCTGGGGCGGTGCTGGTGTTTTGCATTAGCGCCGCCGTTTGCGGTTTTTTGTTGTTTGGGAAATGGGCGGTATGGCAGGATGTGTTTGCATTTTTTATCGCCCGCCCTTTGTTGCTAGTGTTGCTGGCCCTCTCGCTTACGGGGGCAGCATGGTTTGTATTTGGTTTTCCTGTGCGCGGTGCTTTGGTGAAAAAACCGAAAAAGTAGACCCATAAAATAAAGGAAACTCTATTGAAAAAACTAGAAGAAAATAGCTCTGTTTTCGTGGCCATTGTAGGCAAACCCAATGTGGGGAAATCCTCTTTGCTCAACCGCCTTACCGGGGTAAAAACGGCCATTGTCACCCCCAAACCCCAAACCACCCGCACCCGTGTTACCGGTATTTTAACAGAGGGCGCACTGCAATATGTGTTTTTGGATACACCGGGCTTCCACACCCCCCACACCAAGCTGGGGGAAAAGATGGTGGGCACGGTGCGCGCCAGCTTGACCGACGCAGACGTTGTACTGATGCTGTTTGAGCCGGACGGGCCTTTTCGGGCTGAGGAAGAGGAATTGATTGCCTCCCTAAAAAACGGCGGTACGGCGGCACTTGCCTGTGTGAACAAGGCGGATACGCTGGATAATTTGCCCGCCCTGGCTGCCCGGTTGGAAAAAGTGGAAGCCACCGGGGCCTTTGCACGGGTGCTGGGCATCAGCGCCACCACTGGGGAAGGCTGCGAGGTATTGCTGCAAGCCCTAGCCGGTTATGCCCGGCCGGGGCCACATTTCTTCCCGGACGACGCCTACACCGACCAGCCCGAACGGGCCCTGGTGGGGGAGATTATACGGGAAAAGCTGCTGCTGAACCTGCGGCAGGAGATACCCCACGGCACCTTTGTGGAGATAGACAAATTCCATGAACGGCCCGGCACCGCCCTCATTGATATTGAGGCCATCATCTATTGCGAGAAAAAAAGCCACAAGGGCATGGTGATTGGAAAAAGCGGGCAGATGCTGAAAAAGATAGCCAGTGAAGCGCGTAGCGAAGCCGAGGAGATGCTGGGGGCCAAGGTGAACCTGCAATGCTGGGTGAAGGTGCGCGACGATTGGCGCGACGACCCCCGTTTCTTGAACCGGGCTGGTTTTACCGATTGAACACGAACCACACCGACACAAAGGCAGGCGGCGCAAGCGGATGACTGTGACAGATAAAGGGCTGGTGCTACGCGAGACGAAGTTTGGCGAAGCCAGCCGCATCCTAACCGTACTCACCCAACATCACGGGGTGATATCGGCCACGGCCAAGGGGAGCCTAAACCCCAAGAGCAAGCTGTTCAGCGCCTCGGGGCTGTACAGCTATTCCGAATGGGTATTGCGTGAGGGGCGCAAGACCTGGTTTGTGGACGAGGCCGCCCCCATCGAGGTGTTTTTTGGCCTGCGCCAACAGGTGGAAAGTTTGTATCTGGCCGCCTATCTGGCCGAACTGGCACAGATATTCAGCCCCACCGGCGAGGAGGCCCAACATTTTTTAAAGCTACTGCTGAACAGCCTGTATTTGCTCAGCCGCCAGAAAAAACCGCCAGAACTGGTGAAGGCCGTGTTTGAGATGCGCGCCATGAGCGAGGGCGGCTTTTGGCCTGACCTACTGGCCTGCCAAGACTGCGGCACCTACGAGGGCGGAAACTTTGCCTTCCTGGCGGTGGATGGTTCTCTTTTGTGCGCAAATTGCGCACAAAACCGGGAGCTTCTCTGCAATATTGGCCCCGGGGCCTTGGCGGCACTGCGTCATATCGTGTATTCCGAGAATGACAAGGTATATGGCTTTACTGTTTCCGAGGAGGCCTTAGCGCAGCTTGGCGGGGTGGCACAGCAATACATCCTTACCCATTTGCACGCGGTGCCGCGCAGCCTGCCGCCGCTGGAAGGCATTTTGCTGCGTGAACATGAGAAGCTGTAACGGAAAGTTGAAAGTTGAAAATGGTAAGTGGAAGGTGAAGGGCAATGGCCCAAACAGTTATCCACCGCTTTAGAGTGAGTCTATTGGTTTTTGGAGCAAAAGAGATATTTTAAAGAATAAAGCCTACTGCTTACCGCCGCAAAAGGGAAGTTCTTCCAATCACTCTTTGAGACATTATAGAGGAATGAACGAGACAAAACCCGGTACTTCCCGCCGCAGGCGGGGGGACCCCTGATATTTTTTGGAGACTGTGTAAATGAATGAACGAGACTATAAAAGCCTAGAGCTGGATAAGGTGGTGGAGATGGCCGTGGGCCGCGCCGCCTGCGAAGAAAGCCGCCAACGCTTGCGGGAAGAACGCCCGCAAACCACGGCAGAGGCCGTACGGATGCTGCTGCATCAAACCGATGTGCTGGCCGCCCGGTTGCTAAAAAACGGCAATCCCCGCATCTCCTCCTGCACCGGGGCCGATAGCGCCGTGCACCGCGCCGCAAAAGGTGGGGTGCTGAGCATGGCGGAATTGTTGCTGGTGGCGGGGGCGCTGCGGAATTTTTCACGCCTGGTAAGCTGGTTTAAACCCGGAGAAGAAACGGCCACGGCGGTGGACGACCTTTTTTATACCATCACCCCGCAGCCCGCGCTGGATGAGGATATCCGGGGGGCCATTTTGTCTGAAAGCGAAATGGCCGATACCGCCAGCAGCGAACTGTATGACCTGCGCCGGAAAATACGCCAGGCGGAGGCCTCCATCCGCGATAAACTCGACGCCGTGGTGAAACACCCGACCACGGGGAAATATCTGCAAGAGAGCATTGTCTCCATTCGTAACGGGCGCTATGTGGTACCTGTGAAGGCCGAGCACCGCGGCGAGGTGGCGGGTGTCATCCACGATGTTTCTTCCAGTGGGGGCACCCTGTTTGTGGAGCCGGCCGCCGTGGTGGAGGCCAACGCCAAAATTTTGCAACTAAAAAACCAAGAACAGGCCGAGATGGAGCGCATATTGGGGGAATTTTCCCAGCGTGTGGCCGACACCGCCCCCTTCTTTGAGGCCAGCTACGACGCCATGCTGGAGATAGACAAACGCCTGGCGAAAGCGGAACTGGGCCTTTCCATGAACGGTGTTTGCCCCATGGTGAACGAGGGGTATTCTTTTTCCCTGCACCGTGCCCGCCACCCGCTGCTGGATAAAAGCAAGGTGGTGCCGGTGGATATTGAACTGGGTGGGCCTTGCGACACGATGGTGATTACCGGGCCAAACACCGGTGGTAAAACGGTCAGCATCAAAACGGCGGGATTGCTTTCGGCTTTGGGGCAGATGGGCTACCTCATTCCTGCGGCGGATTCCTCGTCCATTTGCGCGTTTCAAAACATTCTGGCCGATATTGGGGACGAGCAGAGCATTGAGCAAAGCCTTTCTACCTTTTCGGGGCATATCCGCAACATCACCGGCATTTTGCAGCAGGCTGGGGCAGGCAGCTTGGTTCTGCTGGATGAACTGGGCGCTGGCACAGACCCCGCCGAGGGCGCAGCACTGGCCGTATCCATTATAGAGTGTCTGCGCGAAAGCGGGGCCCTCACCTTGGCCACCACCCACTATGCAGAACTAAAACTATTTGCGCTGGAAACCCCCGGCGTGCAAAACGCGGGCTGTGAGTTTGACGTGAACACCCTGCGCCCCACCTACAAGCTGGTGGTGGGGGTGCCGGGGCGCAGCAACGCGTTTTTCATTGGGGAAAAGCTGGGCATCCCCCAGGCGGTCATTGAGAGTGCCCGGCGGCATCTTTCCAGCGAACAGCGGCGTTTTGAATCGGTGCTGGGGCAACTGGAGGACATGAAACGGGAGGTAAAGGCGCAGGAAGAGGAGATTGCGCGCCTTCGCTACGCGGCCGACCATGCCCTTGAGGAGGCCAAACAAAAGCGCGACGCGCTGATACGCCAGGGCGAGAACGAACTGGAAGCCGCCCGCGCCAGGGCCAAAAACTTGGCCGACGAGGTGGAGGACAAGGCCTTCCAGTTGATAGACGAAATGAAGCGGCTGGAAAAGGAAAAACGCAGCAGCGAGGCCCAGCGGGCCCAGCGCGCGCGGGAGATTGCCCGGCAGGAGGCGGGGGGCCTTGCCAAATTGGCCCGCCAAGGGGAGGCCAGCAAAACCAAGACCTTTGTACCCCTGCAAAACGTTACGCTGGGGCAGGAGGTTTTTTTGCCCGAGATGGAAAAAACGGCCACCGTTACCGCCATGCCGGATAAAAATGGGCTGGTGGAGGTGCGCATGGGCGCACTGCGTACCAAGTTGCCGCTGCAAGAAATGGCCGCCGTGGGTGGCGGGCAGAACGCCGGAAAGCAGAAGCCCCGTGGGCACAGCAGCGTCACCCGGCAGGCGGCAGGCACACTGCGCGGCAGCCAAACCGAACTGAACTTGATTGGAAAAACTGTGGAAGAGGCCTTGATGGAGACCGACCTTTTCATAGATAGCGCCGTGATGCGAGGGCTAAGCCCCATCTACATCATCCACGGGCGGGGCACCGGGGCGCTGCGTACGGCCATCACCCGGCACCTGAAAACCCACAAAAACGTGGCCACCTTCCGCCTGGGCCGTTATGGCGAGGGGGAGGATGGCGTAACGGTGGCGGAACTGAAATAACCTGTATTAAAAGGGTGTATATTATAAAACAAATTGGGCAAAAAAACCCTGGGCCTTGTTACGAAAAAGGCCCAGGGTTCGCTATGTGATGTTTGATTTTTGGGTAAAAAAAGCTCGGGATGTATCTTAAGCATTTGTCTGTGGTATTTAGTTTTCGTCAAAATTGATGCCGTGGCTGATGAGCATCTTACAAAAATTTTTCACGTTGTAGAACTGCACACCCGTGATACCCGCCTCGAACGCGGCCAGGGCATTTTCTTTGCGGTCATCGGCGAAAATGGTTTCCTGTGGGTTGAGCTGGTATTGTTCCAGCAAAAGGCGGTAGATGGCAGGGTCGGGCTTGCAAAGGCCCACCTCACAG
>CAYYLW010000147.1:0-6706 GCA_964472465.1 uncultured Oscillospiraceae bacterium
CCAAATTGAGGGCGGTTGTGGTTTTCCCCACACCGCCCTTCTGGTTGGCTATTGCGATTACATCCAAATGGTTTCCTCCTTTGTTAGTACAACTTGTTATGTGTCTTAATCATTTTGGGGAATGGCTTCTATACAACTAAATATAATCCGCCTGCACGCAACCTTAACTCCTCCATACAATGATTCGAATCTAGAGCATCAAATTCTCTTTGGCAATCGTATATCTACAATGTATGACATGCTGGGAGGCTACTATGAAAAAGTTTTTGTCTTTGCTTTGTACACTGGTGGTCATTGTTCTTTTGTTCGGTAGCATTCCTGTATACGCCCATTCTGGCCGTACAGATAGTAGTGGTGGGCACAACGACAACAAAAACAAAAGTGGATTAGGCCCATATCACTATCATCACGGCTACGGCCCACATCTACATGATGGAGGAATTTGCCCATATAGTCCTAAGGATTCCATTACCGTTAAAAACTTTCCAAATGTTATGCAAATTGGCACTTCTAACGCATTGGACTGGGAAGTGGTCTTTTATGCGGGAAATGGTGCTGTATCTTGGAGTTCCAGTAACCCTCAAGTAGTTACGGTCAATAGTTCAGGGGTATTGTATGCTGTAGGTATAGGTAGCGCTACTATTACAGCCACTTTGGCGAACGGAAGCCAATCCTTCTCTGTTACTGTGCAGCCCATCTATGCTGAAGAGATCTCACTGATGGGCGCAGTGGAAGAGCTGGAGGTTGGTAAAAACCAACAATTAGAGGGTTCGGTCCTTCCCGTAAACGCCACTGACAAAGACATTGCGTGGTCTTCCAGTAACCCTGCCATTGCCACAGTGAGTCCTGCGGGAAATGTTCAAGCCATCTCTCCCGGCACAGTTACTATTTCCGCATCTACCTCCAATGGGGTTACAGCTACACATACCTTCACAATCTTTGAAATCTTGCCAGAGGACATTCTGCTAAGCGAAACTATGGTGCAATTACCTCTTTTTACGGAAAAAGAAATACAGGCAACGCTTGTTCCTGCCAACGTAACAAAGGGAGACCTGGTTTGGACCAGCGATAATGAGAACATTGTCACAGTAAAAAACGGTGTTTTGTATGGTGCCAATGTTGGAACGGCTACCATACATATTTCTTGCCAAACGGTTACCAAAGAACTAGCGGTTTCGGTTTACGAGGTAAAGCCTGAAACCCTAACATTGGCACCAAATGACATTCGAATAGAGGTTGGAAAAACGGAAGCAGTACAGGTGCTTATGGAGCCAGCCGCTATTACAAACATGGAAATTCTCTGGGAAGTGGCAGATCCTTCTATAGCAAAGCTGGATGACGGAATATTAACAGCACTGAGCCTTGGGACAACTGAACTGACCGCACGTTGCCAAGACCTTTCTGCAAGTGTTATCGTAGAAGTATTTGATGTGCCTGTTCAAACCATCCGTTTTGCCAATTCGAGTGGTTATATTACAAAAGTTTATCGCCTATCGCCTGGCGAAAATATTCCTCTTGAAATAGAAGTTCTGCCAGAAAACACATCCTATCCGGCAGCTGTACTCCACACCGAAGACGAAACTGTGGCACAGATAAAAGACGGGCAGTTGGTAGCAGTGGGAGAAGGAACAACCATATTATATGCTTCGGCAGGGCAAGAAGAGACTTCCATTGAGGTAATCGTTTCCAAAACGAATGATTCAGTTATCACGCCGCTTGTGATTATTTTGGGCATTGGCTTAGTAATTGTTGGCTGTTTTCTCCTTTTGAAAAAGTCGAACCGCATTCGCTAAACTGTTTAGATGCTTAACCGATACTGTATTCGTTCTACTCTGGCCATTTTATAGGCAGCCCATACGAGGTTTTTCCAGTGTGTCTGTATCCAGTTCCAGCACACGTTTGCCCCTGCCGTACCAGGCCCACACCTAAATTGAGGGCGGTTGTGGTTTTTCCACACCGCCCTTCTGGTTGGCTATTGATATTACTTCCAAATTTATGCCTCCTTGTTTGTGGGATGGCTACGTATATGTAAACCCTCTTCCATGCTGGTTAATTTTTTGTTGCCTGCTGGTGATAGGGGGGCTAGGGGGGATTGAGGAAGATAACGCACAATAAATTGCACAAAATGAGAAAGACATATTGAGGCCATGGTAAAATGGGTGTGCTGAGAACGCATTCACCAAAGGAGGCCCCAATATGTCCGAGAAAATCATGCATCTACGAATAAATCCTATCCAACAGGGCAAGAGGGCAAAAGAATTGGACATTAGCATTTTAAATGGCAAAAGGTTATTTTAAACATTTGTAAAAAGTCATGCTGGAGAGTTTTATACGATACGCTCTATGGCCCAAAGAGGTAAGTTTATCAGCCAATCCTCCCGCTTATACTTTTCCATAGATGTGCGCACTGACACCTTCGGCATAAATTTCTCGCGATACACCTTCAGGCTTTTGGCTTGGAGGTTTTTTTCTGCCTTTACCTCCACGGGAATTACATCGCTGCCGGTGTCGATGACAAAATCAACCTCGGCGGTTCCACGTTCAGCTGTCCAGTAGTAGATGGAAATTCCATGCAAGGTCTTAAGCTGCTGGAGCACATATTGCTCAGCAAGTGCACCTTTGAATTCCTTGAATAACTCGTTGCCATCCAAAAGCACATCTTGCCGCAAACCAACCATGCAGGAGAGTAAGCCTAGATCCACCAAAAACAGCTTGAATGCCTTCAAATCCTCATAGGCTTTTAGCGGAAGCCTGGGGGTGTTCACGCGATGCACCTTATGGACTAAGCCGCAATCGGTTAGCCACAGCATGGCAAGCTCGTATTCTTTGGCGCGTGCGCCCTCTTTGATAAGCCCATAAATAAACTTCTTGTTTTCTTTGGCAAGCTGAGCCGGGATGCTGTTCCACAGCATCCGAATACGCGGCACCGCCTCGTTGGGGGCGTGCTTGGAAAAATCTTGTTCATACGCCGCTAAGATTCTTTGCTGAATTTCACGTGCCTCACCAAAATCACGGTTTTCAGCAAATGCCTGCACCACCTCCGGCATTCCACCCACATAGTAGTAGTGCTTTAATAAATCCCCATAGTCCTGCTCAAAGGTATTTGCCATTTCAAAATCACCTTTTTGCAAAAGTTCTACAAACGGCTCCTTACTCATCGCCGCCATGAACTCGAAGAAGGACAAGGGGTATAGCTCCAAAAATTCTACCTGTCCCACAGGGAAGGACGTGCCGGGGTGGAGAGCCACACCCAGGAGACTTCCTGCACAGATGATTTGATAGTTCGTGGCATCTTCGTTAAAGTATTTGAGGGACGAAAGTGCCTGCGGAACCTCCTGCACCTCGTCAAAAACGAGCAGAGTGCTGTCCGCATCGATCTTATGCCCGGCGTATAACTCTAGGCCGGTGACGATACGCTCTACCGAAAAACTACCGGAAAAAAGATTTTTCATCCTCTCGTTGTTATCAAAATTGATATAGACCGTTTTGGCGTAAGCTGTGCGGCCAAACTCCTTCATCAGCCACGTTTTGCCCACCTGACGAGCACCACGTATGATGAGCGGCTTGCGCCGTTTTTTGTCTTTCCATTGTAAAAGCGCTTCCATTGCAAAACGAATCATAGAGTACACCTCCTCTTTTGCGGCTATTGTAACCAATATAGCACAACTTTACAGAAAAGCAAATGAGTTTTGTGTAAATAGATACACTTTTTCAAACAAGTATTTATAATATATTCACTGATTGCGCTTTTTGGGGCAAAAAACGGGAAGAAATGAGTGCCAAGAGGAAGCAAAGCGACGCAAAGAAATTATCCTCCGCAAACGCCCCTGTATAGCTCCCATTTTTGGCGACACTTCCTCTACCAATTCTCATCAAAAACTCAATCAATTCAAAAAAGAAGGCAAAAACCACATTTTTTGCCCCAAGAGCAAAACCCAATAAAAACTTCGATAAATCTATATAAAAAGGAGCCCAAATCATACAATTTGAACTCCGATATACTCAAATGAACTTGCCAAAGGCGAGCTGTAAATCTGTTGCGTTTCGCTTCGATGGTTCGAATCCATCTTCTCCCACCAATAACGCAGGAGCGCTGTTTTCTGGCATTGCAGAAGACAGCGCTCCTGCTCTTTTTTGGCCTAAAAAGGGGCCGTGTTCAATAGATGTTCAATAGATTTTTTTGGCGGTCTTTGGGCGGCGGTGCTCACCCGACAAACAAACGCTGAGAAACCGAGGTGGCCATCTCCACCGTGCTCTGAAATTGCAGGTGCGCATAACGGTTTGTGGTGGCAGGGCTGGAGTGCCCCAGCCATTCGCCCACCTGTTTTAAGGACTCCCCCTCACCCACCAGCAAAGATGCGCTGCTGTGACGCAAATCGTGGTAGCGGTACACCGGCAGGCCCGATTTCTCGTGTTCCTCTAGCAGAATTTCACGGAATTTCCGACTGAGATATTCCGGGCTGATTAAGCGCCCGTCCTCCCAGGTGCAGATGTAGCCATCCGCATGATACTGGTTTTTCAGCAGCGCCTGCATTTCGGTTTGTTTCTGGCGCACCTCTTGTAGGTGAGCCGCCACCTCTGGCAGCAGGTAGAGGCTGCGGCGGCTGGACTTGGTTTTGGTTCTGTCCTCACACACCCGGTTTTTGCCCGTTCCCGTCACCGTGTGGCGGATGGTCAAGGTCTGGTGTTCAAAGTCCACAGCGTCCCATTTCAGGCCCATGGCCTCGCTGCGGCGCAAACCATAAGTAACCGAGAGCAACACCGGGGTTTCAATCACCGTACCCTTCACCAGTGCCAGTATGCGCTGTAACTGTGGGGCCGTGTAGAAGTTTCCCACATAGGGCTCCAACCCGGGGCAATTCCACCCGGTCGGCAGGGTTGTAGGGTATCCAGTTTTGCCTCAGTGCATAGTTCAGTGCTTTGCGGATGTTGTTGTGATGGTGTTTCACCGTGTTGCCACTGCACCCATCCTTCATTTTCTTCGCATAATACTTCTGGATGTGCAGCGGTTGTAGCTCTCGCAGCCGAATTTTGGGCTTTTCAAAAAACGGAATGATGCTGTTTTTGATGATGAGTTCATACTGGTGCAGGGTGTTGGCTTTTACCTGCGTGGCCACAATATCCAGCCAATCCAGCATAAAATCGTGGAAATAGATGTCCTGCCACACCACGCCGTCCTGGCGCTCACATTCCTCAATTCGCTGGCGAAGAACACGCTTTGCTTCTGTCTTGTTGCCTCTTTCGGGCAGGCCGGTGCTTTTCCACTGGTACTGGCCGCTGCCGGTGTGGATGGCCGTCCACCATACGCCTCTTTTTACATGAAGACTGCCGGTCATTGGTTACCTCCTTCGTTCAATGACATCGTTTTGGCAGGCTTCCTTGCCATGTGCATAGTGCCATTATAAGCCGCTCTGCGGAGGTAGTCCACCAGACACTCCTTCGGAATCATGTATTTTCTGCCTACTTTGATGGCGGCCAGCTTGCCGCTATTCAGCAGTTCATACACGCTATTGCGGCCCAGGGGCAGGAAGTCGATGAGCTGTTGAACAGTCAGGACATCAGGCAGTTCGCATAGCTGCATAGGGGCTCCTTTCGTATTGGAAAAACGGCGGGTTTGTGTGAAGGGGATGAGCCAGATACCCCCGCCGTTCAACGCTCCTGCTGCCGCTGCTTGCGCCGTGCCTCCATCTCCTTTTTCACCTCATCGGGCACCCGCGCCTTGAAATGTTCCAGCGCCTGCACCCGGCCTTTTAAAACCGCTATCTGCAAGGCGGTGTCCTGCTGCTGGCCGAGGGCGGCATCCACCTGCCCGGCCAGTTCCCGTTTCTCCCTTTGCAGGTATTCAATAGTACCCCGGTACTTTTTAAGCTGCCCCTCAAAATCCTCCATCTGCGGGAACCAGTGCGCCAGAAGCTGTATCACCTCATCCCTCTCTTTGAGGGCATTCAGCCGGGTCATCTCTTCCAGCAGGCTCTCAATCTGCTGGGCCTCCTTGGTAAGGCAGGCCGCCTGCTTGAACACCCGCATGGGGATGTGGCGGCGGCCAGTTTCGCGGGAGAGTTCGCCCCGTCCCAGTTCCGGGTAGGCTTGCACCATGTGGGCGTGGAAATCATCCTGCCACTTGGAGAGAGCGGCCCGGTTACCCAGAATGTCTTTGGCTGAAAGGCGGCCATCTTTTGTGAGGGGTACAAAGGTGAGGTGCAGGTGGGGCGTTTTTTCGTCCATGTGCACCACCGCCGAGATGATGTTCTGCCTGCCCACCCGTTTAGCCAGAAAATCTGCCGCATGGGTGAAGTAAGCCTGTACTTTTTCGGGCGGCTGGCCTGCAAAGAACTCGTGGCTGGCCGTAACGAGGGTGTCCACGAAGCGGGTGCTGTCCTTGCGGGTGCGGCAGCCCGCCGCCTGTATCCGGCTTTCTATCTCCTGCCGGTATCGAGCTTGCGGCTGGATGATGTGGATATTCTCACGGCTGCGCTTGGTGTCAATGTCCGGGTTGCTGGCATATTGTTCCTTTTGGCGCTCGTGGTGGGCTTCCAGCCGGGCGGCGCCACCGCCCTTGTGCTTGGCAAAGCGAAGAATGGCGTATTGCGGCATGGTTTTCTCCCTTCTCTTACGACAATTCGGTTGCTACTGTAAATCCCACTACCGGGCCTTGCGGTGTACCGCCACCACCGGCGTTGCAAAACACTGTATTTACCGTATTTCC
>CAYYLW010000148.1:0-6662 GCA_964472465.1 uncultured Oscillospiraceae bacterium
GATGTGGTGGAGATATCGCTGTGCCCCAGCCATTCCTGAATTTCTTTCAATGAAATACCATTGGCAGTTGCCGTGTTGAAAGAATCCCAGACCTGCCCACCCTGTTTGGGTTTTTCCCTAACGAGCGGCTGTACCACAGCCTGGCAGGCGTGTGCTACAAGCGTATTAGCCCCCAAAAATACCTGAAGGACAACATCATCCCGGTGAAGGAAGCCTATGAGAGCCTGAAAGGCTGCATTGCAGTGCTGGGTGGGCTGGACATGAATGTCATGTCCACCGAAACGACCGAGAACATCCGCACGCGGGCCCAAAAGATACGGCAAGGGGCCGCTTTCATCGGTTTTGATGCTTAGAGAAAAATGGTTCCGCAATAGAAAATACAAAAAGCCCCCTGTCGTTTTGTTCTTTCACGATAGGGGGCTTTTTATGGAATGGTTCTGCTTTGGGGCTTGCCCCGCGCCGGAAGTGGTTGTTTGTGTGGTCCTGTGGTGCAGGACTATTCCGGTAAGAAGGCGTTCTATAGGGCTACAGGTTTCCCACTTTTCCAAGCCTCGGTGGTGGCGAAAGCCACCTTGGTGGCTGCTGTGCCATCATATACCGAAACATTGGGTTTGCGCCCTTCCAGCACACAGTTTACAAATTCTTCCATCTCCAGGCGGTAGGCTTCGGTGAAACGCAGCTGAAAATTCTCCACACACTCGGTAACCACACCGTTTTTGTTGTACAGAAGCGCCATGTTCTTGGCGGGAATGGGGCTTACCCGCAAAGACCCCTCTGTGCCCACAATCTCGGTTTCAATGTGGTAGCCGTGTGCGGCGGTGCGCCCCACATGAATTGTCCCAATGCCGCCGTTGTCAAAACGGTAGGTGGCCACGGCGGTTTCGTCATCGCCCACCTGTGCGAATTCTGGGTGTTTAAAGGTGGCACCCAGTGCGTAAACCTCTGTGGCATTTGCTCCCAAAAACCATCGCATAAGGTCAATGTCGTGCACGGCCATGTCCAGGAAGATGCCGCCCGATGTTTTGGCAAAGCGGATGCTGCCTTCCACGGTGGATTCAGGGTCAATGCCGGTAGCTTTTACAAGATAGGGTGTGCCGATGGCCCCTTCGTCTATCTTGGCTTTGGCATAGGCGTAGGAGGGGTCGAACCGGCGCATGAAGCCCAGAAAAAATACCAGTTCCGGGTGGCGTTCCACGGCTTTTTCAGCCTCAAGGCACTCCTCCACCGTCACGCCCAGCGGCTTTTCACAAAAAACATGTTTTCCGGCATCCAGTGCGGCGGCAATTTGCCGGCAATGCTGGGAGGAGGTGGTGACAATGGATACTGCGTCAATTTCAGGGTCTTTCAACATCTCATCAAAATCGGCATACAGGCGCTGCACGTCAAATGCGCGGCGGGCCTGTTCCAGTTCTTCCGGCACCACAGAACAGGCGGCCACCAATTCCGCGCCGGAGATGTTGTTGGCGAGGTGACTGGCGTGCACCATTCCCAGGCGGCCCAGCCCTGCTATGCTCACTCGAAGTTTTCTCAAGAGGTGCTCTCCCTTCTCATCAGGTACTGGTTTGTGTTTGCAGGCCTATTTGACAGTGGCAAGGCTGCGACGTTTCGCATCCATTCGCGCACGCACAACGTCCATCAGTACGGCTAAAATAATCACAAGGCCGAGCACGATGTTTTGCACGGCGGAGTCGATGGAAAGCAGGCTGAAGCCGTTGCGCAGCACCGAGATAATCAGGCAGCCGATCATGGTGCCGATCATGGTGCCCTTGCCTCCGGTGAAGGAAGCGCCCCCGATGATACAGGCGGCAATGGCATCGGTGTCGTAAGGCTGGGTGGCGTTGGCCCCGTTGGAAATGCCCGAGCGGCCCACAGAGACGATACCGGCCAAAGCGGCCATGATGCCCGAAAGGGTGTAACAGAAAGTGAGAACGTTGGCTGTGTTGATGCCGGACAGTCGCGTGGCTTCAATATTGCCGCCGACGCAGTAGATGGAGCGGCCCAGCCCGGTGTGGCTTAGAAAGATGTGCATGACAATGTACAGCACAATGACAACAATGAAGCTAATGGGAAAGCCTTTGATGGTGGTTTTGCCCAGCCACTGCACCGAAGGCGGGAAGTTGTTGATCATCTGATTGCCGGTTACCACCAAAGCCAGGCCCCACAGAACGTTTTTCATGCCCAGTGTGGAAACAAAGGGGTGAGGCAGGTGTAGCCGTGTCAGCATCAGGCCGTTGATGCAGCCAATGGCGCCACCGGCCAGCACACCGATAACCATAATCAGCAGGCCGTTGGTCATACCCGCTTTAGAAAGGGCACCCATCAAACAGGCGCAAAACACCGCGTTGGCACCCACAGAAAGGTCGATGCCGGCGGTGATGAGGCAGAGGAGCATACCCACAGACACAAAGGCGTTAAAAGCCGTTTGCTTTAGAATGCCCATCACGTTTTCGTAGTTGTAGAAGTTCTTGTTTGCTATGGATAGAATGATGCACATAATGACCAAGGCCAATATGGTGCCAAGCTGCATACCGGAAAAATGCAGCCTTTTTTTGGCGGTAGCTGTTGCGTTACTCATCTATTGTCCCTCCCCAAGCAGCCTTCATGATGTCTTCCTGGTTGAAATGCTCACTGTCGCGTTCAATGGTTGCCATTACCCTGCCGCTCCGCATAACCACAACACGGTCAGACATTCGCAGAATTTCGGGCATTTCAGAGGATACCATAATCACGCATTTTCCGGCCATAACCAAGCGGTTCATCACGTTATATACTTCCACTTTTGCCCCAACGTCTATGCCGCGGGTGGGTTCATCGAAGATGAAGATGTCGGCGTCGGTGTTAATCCACTTTCCAATAACAACTTTTTGTTGGTTGCCGCCGGACAACTGCCCCGTTACCTCATCTAAAGAAGGGGTTTTGATGCGAAGCGTCTCAACGGTTAGTTCACCGGAAATTTTAATGAGTTTTTCGTTTAAAAAAGCCCCTTTGCTGAACTTTTTGAAGCTGGACAGAATCAGGTTGTTGCGCACCGTTTGACCCAGCACTAGCCCCTGCCCTTTGCGATCCTCGGTTAAAAGCGCAAGCCCCGCGTGAATGGCCTGGGCCGGGGTGTGGATGTTTTTCTTTTGGCCGTTAATCCAAATTTCCCCTTTGTCTATGGGGTCGGCGCCAAAAATGGCGCGCATGGTTTCGGTGCGTCCGGCGCCCACCAGCCCAGCAAAACCCAAGATTTGCCCGCCAAAGGCTTCAAAGCTAACATCGTGTAAAACGCCGTTCACCGTCAGGTTTTTCACATGCAGTTTGCAGTTGCCTTTTTCGCCCAAATCTTTTGGGAACTGGTTTTCCAAGGCGCGCCCTACCATGGCGGTAATCAGCGAGTCGTTATTCCAGTCTGCAATATCGCGTGTGTCTATATATTCACCATCCCGAATTACGGTTACTCGGTCGCACAGCTCAAACAGTTCTTCCAGCTTGTGAGAGACGAACAAAATAGACATGCCGCGTTCTTTCAGTTCCCGGCAGGTTTGCATCAACTGTTCCACTTCTTTTTCCCCAAGGGAAGAGGAGGGTTCGTCCATAATAATCAGTTTGGAATCTATTAAAATAGACTTCGCAATTTCTATCATCTGCTGCACACCCATGCCCAGGGTGCCGGCGGGTTTGCGGGGGTCTATGTCCTGCCCCAGCGAGGCCATCACTTCCTTCACTTTCTGGTGCATGGCGTTATAGTCCAGCAGGAAGCCTTTTTTAAGCCATTTGTTGATGAAAACATTGTCTGTTACGCTGAGAAGCCGTTCAATGTTCAGTTCCTGATAAACACAGGAGATACCGGCCGACATGGATTCATTTGGGTTGCGGAAACTCTTCTTTTCTTCATCTACCCAAATTTCACCTTCATCGGGTGTGTACACACCAGTGAGAATTTTAATCAGCGTGGATTTGCCTGCGCCGTTTTCCCCGATAAGGCCGTGTATTTCACCCGGTTTCACAGCCAAACGCATCTTGTTTAGCGCAACAACACCGGGAAAACGCTTGGTGATGTCTTTTACTTCTAGTAAATAATCGCCCACCTGGATACCACCTCCATTTCTCATTTATCCTGGTACAGGGCTTCGGAATGTAGCAGCCGGTCCTGGCGTTTGTGCAGAAAATGCGGCTGGATGTTTGCTGCCCCCCGCGGTTGTGCCAATCCTAAAAGGAAGTGGGCTCCATCCCAGTTGTGCAGGAACGGAGCCCACGATGCACCGTTAGCAGGCGGGCATATTATCCATACATATATTCAAACTAAGCTAGGTAACCCTGCAGTTCGTCGAGGCGGGCCTGTGCGGTGGAACTGTCCACCACGGTGGCGCCGGCATCAATGAATTCATCCGGTTTTTCGCCTTCCAAAGCGCGAACCACGGCGGCCACAGATTCGTAACCCATGTTGTAGCCCTGCTGGCAAACAGACATGGACAACTCGCCGTCCAGAATGGATTTGCAGGCAGACTGAATGCCGTCAAAGCCAAGGAAGATGGTGTTTTCATAGGCGGGGTTATCTTTGGCGGCGCGGGCGGCGGCCATAGCCATGTCGTCGTTGTTGGCGCAGATGATGGCAATGCCTTCGGGGTGGTTCTGCATGATGGCTTCCATGCAGGTAACGGCTTGGTCGGCAACGGCGTTGGCGTATTGAATTTCATCCATCAGGAAGGTGCCGCCGGCTTCTTCAATGCCTTTTTTGTAGCCGTTCATACGGGCTTCGTTGGTGCTGTCGCCCTGCACACCGGCAATCTCAATGGCCTTAATCTCATCCCAGCCAGCAGCCTTGGCAGCTTCCACAGCGGCTTTGCCGCCCAAAGCGCCAGCGGCTTCGTTGCCGGTGCCCACAAACGAAAGAATTTCGGGCGCTTCAATGTTGGTGTCTACCGCAACAATGGGTTTGCTCTGCCCAGCAATCATGGAAACAACCATATCGGCTTGCAAGGGAGCAATCACATAGCCGTCGATATCGGCGTTGTTCATGTCGGTTTCAATCATGTTTTGCTGCTCGTCGTAGGCGGTTTCAGAGGTTGCGCCCTTTACAGTAACCGTTACGTTCGGGTTGTCTTTGCCATAGGCTTCGGCACCGGCCACCACGTAACCCCAATACTCAGAAGCGGTGGTTTTCAGAATAACCGAGATGTGGTATTCCCCGCCACCTGTGGAGGCAGCTGGCGTGGCACTACTGGCGGGCGGCGCCGCCTCTGAGGGTGTAGAACTGGATGAAGAAGCGGTTTGACCACAGGCCGCCAGAGAGATTGCGAGGGTGGCCGAAAGAGCCAGTGCAAGAATTTTTTTCATAACCTTTTCTCCTTTTCTTTTTTAGCGTTTTCAAAAAACGCTTAGCCAAATACCTGCCCGAAGACCGGAATTACCACTAGTAAAATGCAGACGCCTTCGGTGAATATGGTCACATTCTAGCACGAAAGGAAGTTTTAGGTCAATGAAATCCATAATTTATGGATAAATGTAAGAAAAAATTTGTATATATTTGTGCACTATGTGGTATAAGTTGTTGAGTTATAATTTTAATTTGATAGATGTCTAGCGGGGTTTTCATATTCTGCCATTGAAAAAGCATTGATTCAATAGAATAAAATAACGATAATAAAACATAAATAAATTACGCAGAGACTTTTGCGGCGAAAACCGCGTTTTACCGGGGTTAGAAAGCTGAAGAGCAAAATAACAAAAAACATATCAAAAACAATGTTGATTTTTTGGTAAAATGGTGTTACTTTTTTAATAACGGGAAAGCTGAGCGTGGGGGGTGTGTTGGAAACCTAAAGTTCCGTTCTTCTATGCCCGCGTGTAATGTTTTCGATATGATATATAAAGTAAAAAGGGGAGGCTGACTGTATGTTTGACAAAAACCGCGTGTTTCTGGGGATTGCGCCCATTGGCTGGTGCAATGATGACATGCCGGAACTGGGAGGGGAAAATACCTTCCAGCAGATTGTGAGTGAGATGGCCCTGGCGGGTTTTACGGGCTGTGAGATAGGCAACAAATTTCCAAGTGACCCGGCAGAACTGAAAAGCGCGCTGGATTTGCGTAAGATGCGCATTGCCAGCCGGTGGTATTCCTCCTTTTTGCTTACCCGCCCGTATGAGGAAGAAGAGAAGGACTTTATTGCCAACCTGGACTTTTTGGCGGCCCTGGGGGCAGACCGCATCAATGTAAGCGAGCAGAGCTATTCCATTCAAGGCAAGTTGGATACCCCCATTTTAACAGGAAACAACCGGCATATTATGAACGACAGCGAATGGGCGAGTTTTTGCGAAGGGTTGAATAAACTTGGGAAGGTGGCCAAAGACCGTGGCTTTAAGCTGTGCTTTCACCACCATATGGGCACGGTTGTGCAAACCAGCGAAGAGACCGACCGCATGATGAGCAGCACCTCGCCGGAGCATGTGTTCCTGTGTTACGACACCGGGCACTTCACATTTACGGGGGAGGACCCCCTAGTGATGCTGCGTAAATATGTGGATAGGGTAGGCCATGTACACCTTAAAGATATGCGCCTTGCAGTGGTGGAAGAGGCGCGCAGGGAGAACTGGTCGTTCCTGCAAGCGGTGAGAAAAGGCGCATTTACAGTGCCTGGGGACGGCGACTTGGATTTCGACCCTGTGTTCCGTTTGCTGGC
>CAYYLW010000149.1:0-6277 GCA_964472465.1 uncultured Oscillospiraceae bacterium
AGGTGTTGTACATCTGGTAGCACATCACGGCCGTCATCATAAAGTTTTGGTCGATTGGATGCAGGGTTGCCGGCTCCCCTCCTGCCGCAATAATCAAATCCGTTCTACCGGAGCCGCCGCCGGCTTCGGTGCCAGAGGCAGTGGCAGCGCTTCCCGCTTTTGAAGCGCCGGACGATGGGGTGGCAGCGCCACCGCCACAGGCCGCAAAACTGGTACAGAGCAGTATGCCGGCCAGGAGCAAGCACAAATGTTTTATCCGCTTTTTTTGCATGAAATTCCCTTCCTTCTCTTTTCAAAATAATATGGATATACGGCTTTTACAGGATGTACACCTATTCCATTTCATCCCCCCAGGTACATGTTTTACGGTTTTTCTGTTTCTCTCAGTGCTCCATTCCAAAATAGAACGGCAAAAAGTACAGCCGCATCAGGGCACCTTGTAATGTGCACCCCGTTTTCACAAGGGCAGACTCTAACTTTTCCAGTTCAGCACTGGCGGCATAGGCATCTAAATCAGATAAACATCCCCCCAGCGGAAGAGAGAGCAAAGCCTCCACCACTCCCTCTATCACCACAAGCATAGAGCCGGCATGTTGATCTGCTTCCTTAGCCGCCACAAGAAGATCCGATTGGCTGGCCCCGATGACACTAATGGCAGACCCCCCTTGTTCAAACGAAAGAGCCACGGCCCCTCTCTGAATGCCGGTACCCTTCACCAGTTTTTTATCCACCTTGCGTTTTCCAAAAGTAGGGTAACGCTCTATGCGGTAAAATGGCAATACATCCTCTTGTATGCACGCTGGAAACTGGGCCTCTTCGGTTGCCAATTGCTTCGTACTGATTTGCACCGGTGTATGGTCACGCAAGGTATAGAAGCTTGCCTTGCACTCTTTCCCCTGGAAAAGAAACTCCTCGGCCGAAAAACCATCAAGACCAGGCACAGCCTTTTTCTCTAGGGCCGCATAGTCGATGGAAAACGCGTAAGTTAACCGGTTATCTTCACACACCATGCGGCCATTTTGCATGACCTTTTCCACCCGAACTGTTTCCAGATTTTGTAAGAATACAATGTCGGCAAAACGCCCCGGGGTGATAGAGCCCACTTCTTGCTCTAGGCCAAAATGGCAGGCCGCGTTTAGCGTGGCAATTTTAATGGCCTTTGCGGCGGGCAAGCCCAGCTCTATGCTACGCTGTACCATGCTATCTATATGGCCGTTTTGAAATACCTCATGCACATAGACGTCATCGGCAGAAAACATCAGCTTATCTGTGGGGATATGGTTTTGTAAGCAGCCCGTAATGATGGAATCCGCCGCATGGTATACGCCATTCATACGCACAATCTTAGACATCCCATACCGCATTCTATCCAAGGTTTCCTCAAAGGTATCCGTGTTGTGCTCATCGGCATAGCCCAAAATAGCAAAGGTGTCCAGTTCCTCCACGTTGCGCCGAATCACATGCCCTGAAATCACCTTGCCTTTCTGGCGCGCCTGGTAAATTTTATCCAGTTCATCCGGTTTTGCTCCTTCCACCAGCGCCTGTGACATCTCCCCCAGTGCCACCGTGTTGTCCCAGCCCAGAATCTCCTCGGTGATAAATTTGGGCGCCACTTTACCGGGCGCGGCCCAGTAACATCGGTAGGGCAGTCGTTCTGCGTCCTTCACCAGCACTTTAGTGCTCTCAAGGCCATTTAGCGCGGCGAAATCCAATATTTCGCACACCATGGAGGTGGTGCCCCTGGGAACAATCGCCTTGGCCAGTTCCGCCGGTGTAACAAGGGGAAAATCCAAATGAAAGTGTGCATCGATAAACCCTGGTATCGCGATTAAGCCTTTTCCGTCCATCACCTCTTTGGCCTTATGGCACGCATTTTTTTGTATAGATGCGATGCGGCCTTTATAGACAAGTATGTCACCTTCAAACACCGTCTCGGTAAATACATCCAATATCCGCAGATTGCGTACCAGCAGGTCTCCCTCTTTTCGTCCTTGAGATACGGCCAAAAGTTCTTGCATCTGCTGTACACTCATTGAATTCATCCCTGCACCCTCATTTCACTTCCTGCATGATAAACCGATTAACTACACGATATAATGACAATTAGCTGGATTCTCTCTCTATCAAACGCGGGCGAATGGTGATGCTCTCCTGCGTTTTCTTTCTCTTTAATAAGCGCAACAGTGTTTCCGCACTTTGTTTTCCAATTTCCACATTGCATAAATCCAAACTGCTGAGAGAGGGCGTGGCCACCGTGGCAAAAAAGGTGTTACCAAAGCCCACAATGGCCAAATCATCCGGAATCCGCAACCCCTGCTTGAGCAGCTCTCGCATCACATACACAGCCAGCATCTCGTCTATGATAAAGAGTGCGTCCAACTTTTTTTCTTTCACACGGCGCACAATGTTGCCAATAAAGGCGGGACCCCCCTCAGGTGACGCTTCCCGGCCGGAAAAATCCAGACGCCCTTCTCTAAAAAACACATTTTCCCGGTCTATTTCCTCGCCAAACAGAACGTTGGCTTGCTCTAAATAGGACTCCATGTGCAAGATGGGCAGGTTGTGCTGAGAGGTGTAGGACACAATTCCCAATTTCTGGCGCCCCTTGCCGAATAGGTGCTGCGCCGCCATTCGGCCAGCTTCTTGATAGTCTGGATATACAATGGGTATGCCCGGGTACATACGGCTTTGGTTTACCATCACCATGGGAATTTTGGCGTCTACAAAGCCATGAAGATAGGGGTGCTGGTCTTCCCTTCTCTGGTAGCCCACCACCATGGCGCCGTCGGCGCGGCTGGCATATACCCTGCGAAAGCATGTTTCGTCTACGCCACGGTACTCGTCGGTTTGGTGGATGACCATGGAGTAGGATTCTTGTTCCAAAACGCTGTTGATGCCAGACAAAATTTCCGGGTAGTAAAGATTGTTGATGGTAGGGAGAATAACAGCAATATTGCGTGTTTGATTGGTTTTGAGAGAGCGCGCCACACTGCTGGGCACATAGCCTAACTCTTGAATAGCGGCCTGCACACGGGCCTCTGTCTCGTGGCTGAGTGTGATTTTATTATTGAGATAGCGGGAGATGGTGCATGTGCTAACATTGGCGAGCTCAGCAATCTCCCTGATATTACTCATGTGCAGTTATCCTCTCTGTTTACAAGCTGGTTAATTGATTAACTTCGTAAACCCTATCCATCTGCCGCAAACATTCCTTCCAAACCACCAAATGAAAACGCATAAGCTGGCTGGGGAAGTTTACACACCCGCCAGCACAATCCACAAAATTATGTGAATTCAATGGGTTTTATTATACTGTTTTGAAATTGTTTGTCAAGCCATGTTTCTGTGCCTGGCCAATGGGCGCGCTTATATTCTGCCCAGGAATCCACGATTTTTCTTGCTTTTTGCCCCCACCGCCGCTATACTGGGGGCAACAATTTCAGGTAAAGGAAGAGGGAGATTAGGTGCTCGAAAATGGCAAAATAGAATCATATATCGCTATATTAAAAGAGGAGCTGGTGCTTGCCACCGGCTGCACAGAACCGATTTCAATTGCCTACGCGGCAGCCTTATTGGCAGAACTGCTGGGCGGCCCACCAGAAAGAATTGAGGCCTCTGTTTCTGGGAATATCCTAAAAAATGTAAAAAGTGTGGTGGTGCCGGGTACAGGCGGGCTGAAAGGAATTGGCGCGGCCATTGCCGCCGGTGTGGTGGCCGGTAAACCCCGCATGGAACTACAGGTAATTGCCCATATCCAACCAGAACAGCAAGCCGCCATTGAGACGTATGCAAACAACACACCTTTGGATATTGTTTGCGCTGAAACACCTTATCTGTTAGATATAGTGCTGCGTGGCGTACGGGGGGAGCACAGCGCCAAAATACGCATTGCCAACCACCACAGCAATGTTGTGTTGATGGAAAAGGACAATACGGTTTTACGGGAAAAACCTTTGGTGGTTTCCTCCGAGGATGGCCGGCAAGATAAGAGCCTTCTCAATGTGCAGGATATTGTAGAGTTTGCCAACTGTGTGGATACCACCCTAGTGGCAGAATTACTGGATAGGCAAATTCAATACAACCAGGCCATCGCCGAGGAGGGCCTAGCAGGGAACTGGGGCGCCAACATCGGCTCTGTGCTGTTGCAGGAATATGGGGAAGATGTGCATAATAAGGCCAGAGCCTATGCGGCGGCTGGTTCCGACGCACGGATGAGCGGGTGTGAAATGCCTGTGGTTATCCTCTCTGGTTCCGGCAATCAGGGCATGACGGCCTCTCTGCCTGTGATATGCTTTGCCCGCCATCTCGGCGCCAGCCAAGAACAATTGTATCGCGCACTCTTGGTGTCCGACCTTGTCACCATTCACCAAAAAACCGGCATTGGACGGCTTTCTGCCTACTGTGGCGCCGTGAGCGCCGGCGTGGGCGCAGGCGCCGGGGTGGCCTATCTGCTTGGGGGGGATTGTGAGGCCATTTCGCATACCATTGTGAACGCGGTTGCCATTCTCTCCGGTACTATTTGTGATGGTGCAAAGCCTTCCTGCGCCGCAAAAATTGCCGCCGCCGTAGACGCCGGGCTACTGGGGTACAGTATGTACCGGCACAACCAAGAGTTTAAAAGTGGCGATGGTATTGTAACCAAAGGGGTAGATAACACCATTCACAATGTGGGCCTGCTGGCAAGGGAGGGGATGCAGGAAACCGACCGCACCATCCTGCAAATCATGACCCAACAGCCAGAAAACCCCCATCTCTGCCTATAAAAACCACCGCTTTGGCGCCAGCAAAGAAAGCCTTGCTGGTATACTACCCTTCTCTTCGTGCCGAAGTGCTGGGCAGGGCTTACCGGAAAACAGTAGAAAGTTCTTTTAGAGAAGAGATACAGGCATCTGCGTTTGGCGCAGTGCCAATGGCAAAAGAGGACGAAGCCCGGCCAAGCAGTACCGTGAAAAAGCCGCAGCGTTTGGGGCCTGCAACGTCCTCGGCGGGGTCATTGCCCACCCAGGCTAGCTGGCCCGCCTCTAGGTTCAAGGCCTCCACAATCCGCTTGTAAAAAGCCTCCTCCGGCTTATAGCAAGCCAGCATTTCCGAGCTAAAGTACCCGTCCACCTCCAACCGGTTGTACCGCAGGTTCTGCCGCAAGGCCTCTGTATCTCCGTTGGAGCCAATGAAAATCCGGTGGGTCGTTTTCAGTTCCTCCAGCACTTCCTTCACTTCGGGGAATACCGGGCGATTGTACATGGATGCCAGCATCGATTGCACATCGCTGCCGGCATTTCGCAGAATGCCATAACGCCTGTACATCTCGGCAAGGCCCATGGCAAACACATCTTTTTGGCACACGAAGGCTGTGCGGTTTTGGATGATGGTTTTGTGCAGCGCCTTCCACTCCCGATAAAACAGCCCGGGGTCTAGCTGGCTTTGGCAGGCCTGCAAGATGCGCCGCGTGGCCTCTACCGAGCCTGTGCCCGTGTCAAACAGGGTGCCATAGGCGTCGAACACCACCCCTTGGATTCGTTGTCTCATCACTTCTCCGCTCCCTGTGGTTTTGCCTCTATTATACAGGCTTTTGGGCGGGTCTCAAAAGGCCCGCGAAAGGGTTACAAAAAACCCTCTTCGCCCAGGGCCAAGAGGGAATATTTGCCAACGATAAGCACCCCGTTACAAAACCATGGTCTCGCCCAAAAGCTGCAAAGCAATGCGGCCCAGGTTTTCTTTAGGGCCGGTGAATACCCAGGTGCTCAAACGGTCTATGCCACGCATATTGCCCATGGGTTTCCCCACCGGGGGCATGTTGCACTCCATCTCGGCAAAGCCGCCCAGCTTGCCGTCATCATTGTACACATGGATGGTATATCCCTTGTCTCCTTCCATCATCGGTGGCTCTTCTGTATAAAGACAGGCGGGGTCGTTCGGGAAATTCTTGATAATCAAAACGCTGTTTCCGTCTTCCGGTGAAGACAGATATCCCATGCGCCCTGTTATGCTGGCTGCCTTGTACGCTATTTTATACTTGGATTGCCCTGTGATATCCAGCTCCACACCACGCTCTTTTAGCTGTTCATTTTTTCCACAGGGCTCATAGTGGTTTGTGCCGTTTTCCGCTTGATACATGGGTATGTACAGCTTCCCATAAGGCCGAATCTGCGTAAGGCACCAGCATTCCGCACAAAGGTCATCACCCTCGGTTACCGTCAAATCCAACATGTGGTTAAAGCCACAATAGCCCACATCCTGCATCAAGTTAGAATACTGCTTTAGTTCGCGCAAAGGGTTT
>CAYYLW010000150.1:0-6243 GCA_964472465.1 uncultured Oscillospiraceae bacterium
GGCCGTGTTCGACACCGCCTTCCACCAAACCATGCCCCCCACGGCCTACATCTATGCCGTGCCCTACGAATACTATGAGAAATACGGCGTGCGCCGCTATGGGTTCCATGGCACCAGCCACCGCTATGTTAGCCAGCAGGCCGCCCAGTTCCTGGGGGTACCCATCGAAAATCTCAAAACCGTCACCTGCCATTTGGGCAACGGTTCTTCCATCGCCGCGGTGGACCGTGGCAAGTGCATTGATACCAGCATGGGCCTCACCCCGCTGGCGGGCATCCTGATGGGCACACGTTCGGGCGATATAGACCCCAGCGTGGTCACCTTTATCCAGGAAAAAACCGGCATGAGCTACGCCGAAGTGAACGATATGCTGAACAAAAAATCCGGCATGTTGGGTGTTTCCGGCCTTTCTAGCGACAACCGCGATATTGAAAAGGCCGCGCTGGAAGGCGATGTGCGCGCCGCGCTGGTTCACTCCATGCTGTTCTATGAAATCAAGAAACACATTGGCGCCTACGCCGCCGCCATGAATGGGCTGGACTGTGTGGTGTTCACCGGTGGCATTGGCGAAAATAGCCGCCGCGTGCGCAAATACACCTGCCGTGGGCTGGAATTCCTGGGCCTGCACTACGATGATGCGAAAAACGAAGCCGGTGGCGCAGGCATCTTTGATATTTCCACCGAATTCTCCCGCGTGCGGGTTCTGGTGGTGCCCACCAACGAAGAGCTGATGATTGCGCGCGACACCCTGGAGCTGGTAAACAAAGGCTAGGCCTGCTCCCCGCCCCATGATAGACCAGATGCTGGTACAGCCCCGCGGGGCTGTACCAGTTTTTTTGCCAGATACAGCATTTGGGAACATTCTACCCGCCAATTGTTACAGTCCTTCTCAACCGCTCCCATGGCCTGCCGATACCAAATGTGAAGGGACATGCCGCCCCTGTGCAGTAGTTTTTGGTTCTGTAACCAGAGAGGAGGAAAGGCCATGATAATCACCACCAATATGCCCGCTTTAAATGCCTGGGGCAAGGGCAGAATAGCCAACAGCCAGGTGTCCAAATCACTGGAAAAACTTTCCTCCGGCTACCGCATTGGGCGCGCCGCCGACGACGCCGCCGGGCTGGGCATCTCGGAAAAGATGCGCGCACAGATTAGCGGGCTGAACCGCTCTGGCCTGAATGTGGCCGACGGCATGTCGCTGCTGAACACCGCAGACGGCGCTCTGGGCACCCTGAACGACATGTTTAAGCGGGCGGATGAACTCTGCCTGGCCGCCGCCAACGGCACCATTGGCAAAACCGAACGGGACGCCATCTCGGCCGAATTAGAGGAAATTTTCGCCGAGGTAGACCGTATCTCCCAAGGCACAAAATTCAACGAAATCCCCATCTTTCAATACACCAAAACCCTCACCAACATCACAAAAGTGCTGGAGGATGTGAATTACTCCACCACCATGAACCCCCTACCAAACACCATCATTGGGGGTTCGCAGGCACTCACCCCACCTGTGAAAACCGTGCCAGCTAAGCTGACGGTACCCTACACCCTGCCCACCACCGGCACCCTGGCAGATGTGCTAGACGGCCAGGTGTTCAGCTTCCAAAGCGGCGGCGTAAACAAAACCTTCACCTTCACCACCAATACGCCGCCCGCCGCCAATGAGGTGTTGATTCCCTACGCCAGCGACCCCGTTAGCCCCCGGCTTTTTCAAACTGCACTCGCCTCCATGCTCACCAAGCTGGTTCCCGAAATGCAGAACATCACCTATTCCACCAATGCCTCGGGCAACACCGAAGTGACCTTTTTGCATGCCCCAAGACCCGGCAACTATCTGGGCAAATCGGTGCTTGGCATGCAAAGCGGAAACGGCGCGCAGATAAGTGGTATGTTCAGCGGCACCCTCACTGGTACAGACGGCGTACCCTTGAACACTGTTCTCGATTTCAGTTCTCTTGCCACCCCCGCCGACGTGGCCGCCCTGCACCAAACCAGCTTCACCGTAGACTGCGGCACCTGCACCAACATCATCAGCCGTGTTATCTTCCTCGATAGCACCAAGTATACCGGCCCCCCCATCGCCAATACCACCGTTACCGGTAGCATTACCACCCACAACCTGGTGGTGGATATTTCTGCCATGACCCAGCCCGAAGAACTGGTGGCCGACATCGCCCGGCGCTGGAACAACCCCCATTATACGGGCTTTGTCATAGACCCTGCCGACCCCAAAAAGCTAGTCACCCTACGAAACGACCTGGATTCCTACATCCCGGCTTTCGCAAAATCCAGTACCCAAACCCTGAACTGGACCAAAAAGGAGTGGGTGGATAAACCAGCCAATTCGGAGGTGGAGTCCAGCATCGACATCTTTGTGGCCTCACTGCCATACCAGGAGTTTATCCCACTGCGTCTGCCCCATCTCAGCGCAGAAAAGCTCTCCCTAAGCGGCGGCGTGTCCATCAATACGGCGGAAGAAGCCTTTTCCTATTTGGATAAAATACAAAAAGCCGACCAAATAATCACCACGGCGCGCGCCAACCTGGGCGCCGATTACAACCGCCTTGCCTGCACCACCAACAACCTGGAGGTGAGTGGCCAGAATATGCAGGAGGCGGAAAGCCGCATACGGGATTTGGACATGGCGAAAGAATACACCCGTTTCACGGCCACCAACCTCATCGCCCAGGCAGCTCAGGCCATGCTGGCCCAAGCCAGCCAGCAACCCCAGCAGGTGTTGCAGCTACTTCGCCAGTAAACAGCGCATTTTCACGGTTTTTTAGCGAAAAACCGCCCTCTGTCCGCGAACCCTCTCCCCCAAAAAGCAGAACCGTGCAGCACGGAAAAGCAGAAGGGAGATAGTTCAGCATGGAGGGCGGATTTTATTTGTTCCTTTCTGCGGCCCCAGCCACCCCCGGAACCCCGGGCGTACAACAACCCCTGGGGCAGCCATACGTCTACGAGGCTTTCCCCTGGGGTGGGCCTGTTTCACACAGGCGCTAAAGCGCCCCCGATAAGCTGTTTGCACCACAAAACCTTGGTCCGGTTTAGAGGTGAAACCGCTTGATAAACTCGTTTTTAATACTGCGGTCTGCAAACAGCAGGGTGAGGATGATGCTGGCCATGCCCAGCCCGGCCGAGAGCAACACCATCACCAGGTTTTGGGCCAGGCCCAAAAAATATAGGATAAGTGGCGCAAACCCAAAGGCCGAAACCAGCATTTGGTAATATACATACCGGCTCCACACGGCGGGGCGCAGCAACCCCATCATGCCGGTGGCCAGTATCCCAGCGCTTAACACAGCAGGGATAACATAGCTTACGCTCCACCCCCGGTACCCGGTAATCCAGTCTATCAATACCGTGGCAAGGCAGGTAAGCAGCACCTGGTAAACAATTTGCCTGGCCAGGTTCACCCCCCGGCGCAGCAAAGCTGGCACCAGCGCCCACAGATAAGCCGCGCCCGCCAGCACAAACAAACTCCACCAGAAATACGGCGTCACCAACAGGTTCACCAGCAGGGAAAACAGGCATACAAAAATGGTAGTGGCTTGCAAAACACGCCGCACCAAACTAAACTTTGCCAAGCGGCGGCGCAGGTCTGGATATTGGTTCACAGCGGTTAAAAGGCTGGGTATCTCCGGTTTTTCCAAATCTGCACCGCACAGGGGGCAATAGTCCTCCTGGGTGCGCACCTGCACATGGCATACATTACATACTTCCATAATCCACCCCGTTGGTCTCCACCACCACATCCAGCCCATCGGCGGCCAGTTTGCGCGCAATGGCCCGCTGCAAACTGACGCTTCGCAGGGTGCTGGTCATGGTGAAGGCAAAATCATTCTGGTAGGAAATGGCGGCACATTTAAAAGGTTCCTTGGGGGTACAGCTCATCAAAAGGGTGGCGCCGGTTACAAACGGGGCAAACTGCGGCGGCAGGCCAATGGCACCCAGGTTTGAAAAGCTGAGTGTGTTGCTGCGGGCATTTAGCTCATACACCGTGCGCAGCACCGCACTTTTCACAGGAAGCGGAATAGCCCGGATGAAGGGGTTTTTGCGGTTGGCCGTGGTGTAGCTAATGTGGCCCAGCATGCTTTCGCGGTTGATTTTCTCTTCAAATTGCTGTTTCACATCCGCCAGCACCTCCTCAAAAACCTGGTTAGAGGCCCCGCCCGCAAAACGGATGTATACATTGGAAAAAAAGTTCAGCGCCGTTTCAGAATCAAACATCTTGCGCAAATCCACCGGCAGGAAGATGTTCACCGGCAGGCGCGCAAGGCTACGGGGGCGTTGGTTGCACACCGCCCAGCCAATCACCGCCGAAAGATACTGCGTCATAGTAACCTGTTTTTCCTTGCAAAAACGGCGGAACTGCGCCACATCCAAATGCAGGTGGAACACGCTGATATTCCCAAGCAGGCTGCGCTCCCCGCGTATTTTGTAAGCCCGCCCGGTGCGGTAGCTGTTCTTTTTGGTGGGGGCATAGTTTTGCAGGTAGCTATCCTCCACATCGGCCGCGTGGCCTGTGAACCACTTGCGGCTTTTGTCCTCCTGGCTAAAACTGGCCGGATGCGCCAGCATCAGGTACTGGCACAGTATGGCCAGCAGAAAATCCTTGCCCGCGTTGCCGTCTGTAAGCACATGAAATACCTCTAAATTGATGCGATTTTCATAGTAACTTACTTGGAATAAGAAATGGTCGTTCTGCAAAGGGTCAATGAAGCGGCAGGGGTAGTCCGCTTCATGGTACACGGTGGGCATGGCCGTGTTTTCCTCAAAATAGTACCAAAACATCCCGCGGCGTAGCCGCACCCGGAAAGCGGAAAAACGCGGCAAAACAGCCACCAGCGCTTTTTGCAGCAGCTCTGCGTCCACCCCTTCACCCAAAGAGACGGAAACACGGAACACATTGGTATATTTGCGCGAGGTGATAACCGGAAAAAGATTGGCTGTGTTATCCAGCCGGTGCCAGTGGCCTTTTTCATCACTCATGGCAATCCCCCCAAACTGTATTCAAATTTATATCCCTTTTCCATCTCTGCCATCCACACGCCCCGGGGGCCGGTGGTATGCCGTGCCAGGCAAAGCGCCTATCTGGCGCAGAGTTCCCAACACAAGCGCCCCCACACAAAGCGGGGCTGCGTGCTTTTTGTATCGCGCTTTATTATAGCACAGAAAACCCCTACCGGAAACAGGAATTATGGGCGAATGTGCTGAACACCGCCTATCCGCTGCGGGGATACTTGCGTAATCCTGCGGGTTCATGTAAAATGAGTTTGATACCGTTTTGTGGGAAATAGCTTATCGAATTGCATGGTACATGCCCCGCGGACGAATATTTAGAGAGAGGTGGTAAAGGTATGACAGATTTGACGACAAACAAACAAGTTTTAGCTTGGGTGGAGGAAGTGACCGCCCTTTGCAAACCCGACAAGGTGGTTTGGATTGACGGTAGCGACGAACAACTAAATGCCCTGCGCAAAGAGGCTGTGGCCAACGGCGAACTGACCGAGCTGAACGGGGAAAAATTGCCCGGCTGCTACTGGCATCACACCGCCAAAAACGACGTAGCCCGTGTGGAAAACCGCACCTTTATCTGCACCAGCAACAAAGAGGATGCCGGCCCCACCAACAACTGGATGGCCCCCGAAGAGATGAAGGCCAAACTGCGCCCGCTGTATGATGGCGCCATGAAAGGCCGCACCATGTACGTCATCCCCTATTCCATGGGCCCCATTGGCAGCCCTTACAGCAAGGTGGGCGTGGAAACCACAGACTCCATCTACGTTGTGCTGAACATGGACATCATGACCCGCATTGGCAAGCGCGCCTTTGAGCAACTGGGCGACTCGAACGATTTCGTGCGCGGCATGCACGCCAAGGCCAACATCGACGAGGAGAACCGCTACATTGTGCAGTTCCCCGAAGACAACGCCATTTGGAGCGTGAACAGCGGTTACGGCGGCAACGTGCTGCTGGGCAAGAAATGTTTTGCCCTGCGCATCGCCTCTTACCAGGGCTGGAAAGAGGGCTGGATGGCCGAGCATATGCTCATTCTGGGCATCGAAGACCCCTCCGGCAACGTGCAGTATGTCACCGGCGCTTTCCCCTCCGCCTGCGGCAAAACCAACCTGGCCATGCTCATCCCCCCCGATGTTTACAAGAACAAGGGCTACAAAGTGTGGACAGTGGGCGACGACATCGCCTGGATGCACATTGGCAAAGATGGCCGCCTGTATGCCA
>CAYYLW010000151.1:0-6154 GCA_964472465.1 uncultured Oscillospiraceae bacterium
CCCCCCCCCCCCCCCCCCCCCCCCCCCCCCCCCCCCCCGCCCGCCCCCCCCCCCGGGCTGCTGCTGCTCCTGCATGGGGGCCTCCTTGTGGTTGATGCCACCAGTGTAAGAAAAAAACACCACTCTGTCAAGTAGAAAAACTGGTGCACTGTGCGTGCAGGGCCAGCCCTGGGCGGTGGGGACATAAAAGGGATGCAGGCCAAGAACTTAGGTCTTTGGCTCCTTCGCAATGCGCAGGGACCCAAAGAAAAAACGCAAGAAGCCGATGAAACAGGCTGCTGCTGCCAGCAGATACCGCCCTGTGAAAAAGTAGACGGCCACAAAGCCAGCGGCAGATAAAAAGGCCAGCAAGGCCAGAATGCGGTAGAAACTGAGCTGTGACATGAGAGTTCCTTTCTCGCAATGGGTTTCGGGCTAAGAGAGCTGGAGGAACAGCTTGGCGCCCCGGCCGCGTAGCCAAAGGGCCAGTGCGGCGCTGCCAGCCAGCAGTACCACCACGCTAAGCAGGGCAAATACGGAGAAGGATAGGCCCAGCGTCATCACCAGCAGAAAGTACAGCCCCCCCAGAACCAAACCCTGTAGAAGGGTGGTAAGCATTCCCAGCAGGGTGCTGGCGCTTTGTTTCACCACAATGGTGTCGTTGTCTGCATCTAGGCGGGGATGTTTTAGGTTGATAACCACCCCGGTGAGCGCATTGAGTGCCAAAAAGGACAGCGCCAGCAGCAGAATCAGCAGGGTATCGGCCCAGGGCAGCAGCAGCGCATAACCGGCCACCAGCAGTGAAGGGATGGTGCACACCGCCCCGGCCACAAAGTGAAAACCGGCTTTGGCAAAGAAGATGGTGTTTGCGTTGAGGGGGGCTTCTTTTAGAATCCACAGGTTCTTTCCCTCCAGGCTGATGGAGACGGCCGAGGGCTCGAAGGTGATGAGGAAGAACAGAACGATGGCCAGTAGAACCGGGGCCACATAGCCTGTGATATCCAGGGTGGCCATTTCCGAACTTTTGGTAAGTAGAACCAGCACGTCTTGGATGGAGGCTTTAAAAAATAGCAGGGCACCCGCGCCCAGCAGCATCAAAATCATCCCAATGCCACTGTTCATCAGGTAGGCTGGGGTGCCAAAAAAGCGGCGGGCCTCCTTGCCCATTAGGGCAGAAAAGCTGCTCCGGGTTTTGGCGGCGCCCAGGCGGTAGTCGCTACGCACATGCTGGCTGAGCAAGCTGGTGAGCATCTTCTTGTAAAAGCGGCTGATGAGCAGCGAGAGTAGGAAAAAGGGGAGCACACACAGCGCCGCCACCAGCAAAAACAGCAGTAGCTGCGGCCCGGTGAGGGCCTGTATCAGCCAGCCAAGCGGTGGCAGGCTGCTGAGCAGGGAAGCGCGCATGGGCTCAATATTGGTGCCCAAGGTTTCCATATAGCCAGAGCTACCAAACGAAAAGAACATGATGGCCACCAGAAACAAGATGTTGAGCAGGGTGGTAAACAGGTTTTTAAAACGGGTTTTGGAGATGAGCAGGCCGATGAAGCTGCCAAAGACCAGGGAGAAGAAGGCCGGGATGAAAGAGAGAAAGACCCCCGCCAGCATCAGCAGCACCATAAAGCCTACGCCGCCCCCGCCGCCGTTCATCAGCCAGGCTACCCCGCAGGGAATTAAAAACAGCTCCACCATGAACAATATTTCTAAATACAGGGCCATCAGCCTGGCCAGCAGCACCGAGAAGCTGGAAACCGGCAGGCTGAGCACCAAATCGATGTCCTTGGCGGAGAACAGCAAACTCTGGGAAAGGTACAGGGTGAGGAAGGAACTGAATAAGATGCCCGCCAGAATCATCACCATCAACATCACGTCCAGCCCGCCCATGGGGCCCAGAACACTGGCCAGCATAAAGGAATAATTGCCGGAAATGAAGACCATGATGAAGGCCAGCAGCAACAGCGCCATCCAACCAGAGCGGGATTTTCCCTTGCCGTTTCGGCCTTTGCCCCCCGTGGTGGAGAGCAGCAAATCTAAAAAGCTGATTTTTGCCAGCGCCAGAAAACCTTTCATGCTTAGGCCTCCTCTTGGGTGGCAGGGGTTTCGGCCAATTCCAGGAACACGTGCTCTAGGCTGCTTTTGCCCACGATGTCGCTGGTTTTTCCGGCCTCTATCAACCGCCCGTCCTTGATAATGGCAATTTTATCGCACAGTTTTTCCGCCACTTCCAGCACATGGGTGGAGAAAAACACCGCCCCGCCCTCGTTGCACAATTCCCGTAAAAACTCCTTCATTTGGAAGGCCGCCTTGGGGTCCAGCCCCACAAAGGGTTCGTCTAAAATAAGCAGGCGCGGCGCGCGTATAAAGGCCGAAATGAGGGCCAGCTTTTGTTTCATGCCGTGGGAGTAGCCCGCGATGGGGCTGCCCAGGGCCCCCTCCAGCTCAAATGCGCGGGCGTATTTGGCCGTGCGTGCCTCGCGCTCCGCCCGGGGAATATCATAGATATCCGCGATGAAATTGAGGAATTTGATGCCGGGTAGATACTCATATAAATCCGGGTTATCGGGCAGGAAGGCCGTGATGCGCTTGGCGGCCACCGGCTCTTTCTGAATGTCGCGCCCATCGATGCGAATGCTACCGCCGTCGAAATCCAGTATCCCGGCTACGGCACGCAGAGTGGTGGTTTTGCCCGCGCCATTGTGCCCAATAAAACCGTATAATTCGCCCGCCTTTACCTCCAGGCTCAGGTCGTCCACGGCACGTTTGCCGCCGGAATAGGTTTTGGTGAGATGCTCGATACTCAACATAAGAAATCCTCCCCCACACAGTTTCAGGCTGTATCATTGTATTAAGAAACTAATACAATGATACAGCCTGTTTGTGGTTTTGTCAAGCCCTGCGAGGGGGCGTTTTTTCTATGCCTGGCCGTTCAAACTGCCAGCCACGGGGGCGGCGCCACCCTGCCCGGCGCTGAAATCCGGCTTGTTTTGGCGCTTGGCGGTTACGGTTTCGGTCACCCCGCCAGACACATAGCTGCGCCCGCATTCCGGGCAGATGGAGGAGTGTAGCCGCACGCTTTGGGAGACAACCTCGGCGCCCTCGTTTTTGGCGTTGGCCTGTTCGCGCTGCACATGCTCCATCTCATGGCCCAGCACCACGCTGGCGGCCATATCGGGGTTGATGGTTTGGGGGGATTTAAAAGACACGCCGGGGTCGTTAGAACCGTCTTGGTAGCGCCGTTCCTTGCAGGTTTGGCAGCCCTGCTGGCGCTGTGTTTCGGCCACCTTGACCTCGGCGCGGGCACGTGCGGCGTTGGTGCCTTGGGGGCCCTCTCCGGTAGCCGCGGCGGTGGCGCTGGCAGCAGCGGCGGCCTGCACGCCAATCTCCGGCATGGCGCCCGTGTCGGTTTTGCTCACGGCGCCAGCGGCGGCCGGGGCGTTTGTGTAGTTTTCCCAGCTATTCCAGTTTCCCGATAGAACCGGGCCAATACCAAGTGCCATGCGGCCACCTCCAGTTTCCGTTTGCCTTACAAAAGCAAACGACTCACTTTATATATACGGCAGACGCGCCAGATTCTGAACACTAACCGTAAAACTCTTCTTTTTGGCTGCGGGCAAACAGCAGTTCCAAGGCCTCTCTTGGGGGCACATCCTCGTACAAAACCCCACAAATAGCCCCGCAGATGGGGAGTTCTGTGCCGTAGCGGCCGGCCAAGGTCATCAGTGCACGCACGGTGTAATAGCCCTCGGCCAGCTCATGGTACGCCGTGCCCTGGGCCACATGTACCCCAAAACTGTGGTTGTGGCTGTGGGGGCTAAAGACGGTGGCCTCATAATCGCCCAAATGGCAAAGGCCATAGGCCGAAAGTTCGTTGCCGCCCATCGCTTTAATCAGCCGTGCCACCTCGCGGGTGCCCCGGCTCATCAGCGGGCCTTTTAGGCTGGAAAGGCCGAAGCCGTCCAGCATGCCGGCGGCAATGCCCACCACGTTTTTGGCGGCGGCCCCCACCTCATTGCCCAGCAGGTCGTCCCCGTAGTAGAAGCGGATGAGATCGCTGGAAAACAGCTCAATCAAACGCTCTTTGTCCTCTTGCAGGGCGGCGTCCACCACCATACAATTGGGAATGCCGCGAATAAAATCCTGCGGGTGCCCCGGGCCCAGCCATACGGCGGGGCGGCTGCCGGGGGCGGCGGTTTCGGCCACCACCTCGCTTAGGCGCTTGCCGCTGCCTATCTCAATGCCTTTCATGCACAGCACAAACAGGCGGTCCGGGTAGCCGGAAAGTGCCTGCATCAGTTGGCGTAGCTGCTGGGAGGGCACCGAGATGAGGACAATCTCGTTTTCCATGGCGGTGGGCAGGCTGGTGCACAGCTCTACCGTATCGGGCAGGGAGAGGTAGGCGTTTTTACGCGTGCTGGCCAGTTCTTGCATACGCTGGCTTTCTGGGCGGCCATACAGGCAAACCTCGTGGCCGTTTCCGGCCAGATACCAGGCCAAAAAGCTGCCCCAGCGTCCGCATCCTATCACAGTGAGTTTCATGCCGTTGCTCCTTTGGGTTTCTATATGGTAGTATATATCGAAAAGGGGCGGATTGCAACGCCCGAGGGTTTTGACAAGGGCGTACAGATGGGGTATCTTGGTAGAAGAAAACAGGGCAAAGGAGGGGCTGGCGATGGAGAGAAAACGGGGGAGTGCCCGGCTGGTTTTGGGGCTGCTGGGGTTGCTAGCCCTGGTGCTGGCCATAGTGCTGCTGGCCTTGGGCGGATATGGCGCGCCGCGGGTGCTTCGTGGCCCTCAGCCACTGGAGGGCTTATCGGTAAACGGCCTGAAGGGGCGCTATGTGCGTGCCCGGGTAGAGCTGGTGGTGGACGAGTATGCCCAGGTGGAAAGCACGAACCTGCTTGGCGGTGCTGTGGAGGTGACGGGCCGGGAGTATGCCATTTACTTGCCGGACGGCGAGCATGTGATGGGCCTGTTGCTGGAAGGGGAAGCGCTGGAAAGCCAGGGGCCAGGGCTGGCGGCCCTGATAGAAGAGGGCCCCAGTGCCCCGGCGGTAGAACTAAGTGGCACCGTGCTGCCCATGCCGGCGGATAGCGCCCAATATTTCAGCCAGGCGCTGGCGTTTCATAACATCAGCGAGGGGCTGGCGCTTCCCCACCTATTGGTGGCGGGGCAGGTGGCGGGCAAGCCCGTGGGCCAGGTGCTGGCGCTGTTTTGGGCCGCGGTGGCCTTGGCGGTGCTGGGCGCGGGGCTGCTGGTGGCAGCGGCCACAAGGCGCAAATAGAGAAAAACAACCAATAGGGGCTCAATCCGGCTTGTGGCAGGCCGGGTGCCATGCTATAATAACACTATATACCTAATACAAAAGGATGAAAAGGAGACGAGTATGGAATACCGTATTTTTGGCGAACCCTTCCCGGTGGTTCAGTGCAATTTGCAGCCGGGGGAATCCATGCGCACAGAGAAAGGCTCTATGGCCTGGATGAGCAATAACCTGGGTTTGCGCACCGAGGGCGGCGGCAACATGGGCAAGGCCCTGGGCCGTATGTTTACGGGGGAATCCATTTTCCAGAACATCTATACCGCCGAAAATGGCCCGGCCAGCATTGCGTTTGCCTCCAGCTTCCCTGGCAGCATCCGTGCGGTGCAGCTTTCTCCCGGCACGTCCATCATCTGCCAAAAATCGGTTTTTCTGGCCTCTGAAATAGGGGTGGAGCTTTCGGTCTTCGGGCAATCCTCGCTGGGCAAGGGGTTGTTTGGCGGCGAGGGCTTCATCATGCAGCGCCTTTCTGGCAGCGGCATGGTGTTTTTAGAACTGAACGGCTACGCGGTGGATTTTGATTTGAAACCCGGCGAAACCGTGGTGCTGAAAAGCGGCAACCTGGCTTTGATGGACGACACCTGCCAGATGGATATCCAGCAGGTGAAGGGCCTTAAAAATAAGCTGATGGGGGGCCAGGGCTTCTTCAACACCGCCATCACCGGCCCAGGGCATGTGGTGGTGCAAACCATGACCATTGGCACACTGGCCAGCGCCCTTTCGCCCTATATCGCGGCCAGCAGCGGCGGGGCCTAAGGAGAATAGGGACACAAAGAGCCTCCCCGGATGCCGGGGAGGCTCTTTGCGTTAGTTACGCAACCACAGGCTGTGCCTGTGGCCCTTAAAAAGCTTTAGCTATGG
>CAYYLW010000152.1:0-6125 GCA_964472465.1 uncultured Oscillospiraceae bacterium
CCCCTACTCCCAAAAACGATATTCTTTACACACTTACCAGTTCGTCAATCACCGTTTCATCTTTTTCTAGCAGATATAAAAGTTTGGCCGAAGCACCTGCCGGGGTGTTTTTCCCGGCCTCCCATGCCTCCACCGTGCGTGGGGATACATTCATGGCCGCGGCCAGCCCGCGCTGAGAAAGATTGTATTTCTCACGCACCCGCACCACGTCCTCGGCTTTGTATTCGGGGGTGGGTATTTCATGCACAACCCGGCGGCCTTTACTTTTATCGCCTTTTTGATAGGCCACGGCCTGCTCTAGGCTAGCAATCAGCGAAGCACCAAAATCGAAATTTTCAAATGCAGAATGCTTATTCATGCTACACACCTCCCGTGTCTTTCAGTATTTTTACAAGCCGGGCAACGGCTTTTTCTTCTTCAGGGCTTAGGTTTTCTTTCTGGCCTTTGGGGTAGGCTAGCAGCAGATACACTTTATTGCGTAAGGTCACATCCACATAGATAACGCGGGCACCACCCCGCTTTCCATGCCCTTTTGCCTCAATGCGTAACTTGCGTGCGCCGCCGGTGCGAGGAATTACATCTCCGGCCTTCGGGTCTGCCACTAGCAGGCTTTGAAGCCCTCGAAGGTCTTCGTCACGCAAGCCCATAGCAGCCCAATATTTGTCAAAATCAGCTGTGCAAATAAACTCACGTTTCATGGCAGCTACCTCAGGATTATTATATACGATTATATCGTAGTCGTCAAGTGAAACCCAGCAGTTATCACAACATAGACCACCAAATTTCTTAAATGCCTGCACATGGCAAGAAAGCTGCCAGTTTCCGGCCTGCTCTGCCGGAAAACCGAATGTCTGTTGTGAGTTGTTCCGTGGATTGTTCAATAGATGTTCAATGTTTTGGCAAAAGAGATGAAAACTGGAATTCTCGAAGCGTTGCATTATTGAACAATGTTCCTGTAATAAAGTGCGATAAAAAGAAAAATATTCGGGATGAGAAGGGACAAGGTAACACCAGAAAAAACGTGGTAAAACGCCGTTTACGCAGCTGTAAATCTGTTGCGTTTCGCTTCGATGGTTCGAATCCATCTTCTCCCACCAGCTAAAATGCGTCGTTTATTCATATTTTTTATGTTTTCTCTGAAGATAGAGCCTACCCCCCACGGGGTCTACCGGGCTTTTTTCTAATGGATTTTCTAATGGGCTAGAAATGATTCTCTGTAGGAACTTTAATTGCCAAATACATTTCCTGCATGGATGCGACCCTATCTGCTGCACTTCGGGCGTCCACACGACAAGGACGCCGCGCCGGAAAAGGCTTCGGCCCCCTTTGACGCAAAGACCCCCATAGCCGTGGCTGTGGGGGTACAGGGTGTATTGTTCAGAAGCCAGAAAAACACGTTCACCCCTGCATCTTTTCACTTCATGGGTTCCTTTTAGTATGCCCCCTATGGTGCGCCGGTTTGGTGCAGGCATAGCCGTTTGAAACAAGTGAAAACGGGGATTGGGTAATTGCTATTTCAAACGGCTTTTCCGCAATGATTTTTTATCTAGAGCGGTCCCGTTTCATCGTAAAAACAGGCAACATAATGGCCTGGTGATACCTCCACTAGCGGGGGTTCCTCTTCATGGCATCGTTTTGTTGCATGGGGGCAGCGCTTGGCAAAGCGGCAGGCACACGGCGGGTTCAGCGCAGAGCCAATTTCCTCTTTTAGCAAAATACGCTGGTTGTGCGTTCTAATCTCTGGAATGGGTATGGCAGAGAGCAGCGCCTGGGTATAGGGGTGCCTTTGCCGGTTAAATAACATCTCCACCGGCGCTTTTTCCACAATTCGGCCAAGATACATCACCGCAATTTCATCTGAAAAGAAATTCACCACAGAGAGGTCGTGAGTGATAAACATGTAGGTTAGCCCCATCTGTTCCTGCAAATCCTTCATCAGGTTCAAAATTTGCGCTTGGATGGAAACATCCAGGGCGGATACCGGCTCATCACACACAATGAATTTTGGATTCAGCGCCAGGGCTCTCGCTATCCCGATTCTTTGGCGCCTGCCACCGTCTAGCTCGTGCGGGTAGGTGTCTGCCAGCCTTTTGGACAGCCCCACCAGTTCCATCAGTTCCGTCACGCGCTGCATCTGCGCTTTTTTGCCTGCCATCATCCGGTGTGTGCGGATGGGCTCTGCAATAATCTGGCTGATGGATTTTCTAGGGTCTAACGAGGAGAAAGGGTCTTGGAAAATCATCTGCATTTCGGTACGCTTTTTACGCATTTCCGCCTTGGAAAGCGCCGCAATGTTTTGGCCTTCGAACAGCACCGTGCCAGAGGTGGGCTCCAGCAAGCGAAGCAGAACCCGCCCCAGCGTTGATTTTCCGCACCCCGATTCTCCCACAACGCCCAGGGTCTTTCCCTTTTCAATGCAAAAGCTCAGGTCATCCACGGCATGCAAGGTACCTTTTGCCGTACGAAAATATTTGTGTAAATGTTCCACTTCTACTAAGTTGTGCTGCATTTCTTTCATTCCTCTGCCTCCGGCGCATGGAGATTCCCCTCATACAGATGACATTCCACATAATGCTGCGGCGAGTGATAGCTACGCTTCGGCTTTTCCCGTGTGCAGCACTCCATCGCCTTGGTGCACCGGGGGTGAAAGGGGCAGCCTGTTGGTAGGTTTTGCGGGTCCGGCATCTGCCCCTGAATCGGCATCAGCCGGGCCTGGCGCTTTTTCAGGCTGGGCAGAGAGTCAAACAGGCCCTGGGTATAGGGGTGCAGTGTATTTTCGAAAATTTCTTGCAGGGCTCCATATTCCACAATATGCCCCGCATACATAATGGCCACCGTATCACACACCTCGGCCACAATACCAAGATCGTGCGTTATCATCAACATGGACATTTCATACTGGCGGCGGAGTTGCAGCATCATTTCCAAAACTTGTGCCTGTATGGTCACGTCCAAAGCCGTTGTTGGCTCGTCCGCAATAAGCAAAAAGGGGCTGCACGCCAGCGCGATGGCAATCACCACGCGTTGCTTCATTCCACCCGAAAACTGGTGGGGATAGTCACTGCCGCGTTCCGCTTGTATGCCCACCATTTCCAGCATTTCCCGTGCTTTTTGCAGCACCTCTTTGTGCGTGCCGCCGTTGTGGTGGGCAATCACCTCGGCTATCTGCTTCTCCACGTTCATCACCGGGTTCAGCGAGGTCATCGGGTCTTGGAAAATCATCGACACGCGGTTGCCGCGTATCTTTTCCATTTCCGATTCCTTTTTTTCCAAAAGGGCTTCCCCTTTCAGGCAAATCGATCCACCCCTCACCTTGCCCGCCTTCTCAGGCAGCAGGCGCATCACCGAAAGGGCCGCCGTTGTTTTGCCCGCACCGGTCTCCCCCACAAGCCCCAGGGTCTTTCCCTTTTCGATGTGTAAATCCAGGTGGTTCACCGCTTTTACCACACTGTCCATCGTCTGGTATTCCACCACAAGGTCCTGTATTTCCAGAGCCATTTCAGGGCCTGCTTCTTTTTGTCCCATGTCTACACTCCCATCATTTCAGTCTTGGGTCCAGCGCATCGCGCAGGCCGTCTCCCAAGAGGTTGAATGCCAGAATACTCAGCATGATAGCAAGCCCTGGAAAAAAGGTCATATAACTGTAATCGCGGATATAGCTGCGTGCGCTGGAAAGCATGGAACCCCATTCGGGTGTGGGCGCTTGGATGCCAAGCCCCAAAAAGGAAAGCCCCGCAATGGATAAAATGGTGAACGAGATATTCAGGGTCATCTGTACAAATAGCACACCCATACAATTGGGCATGATGTGATGCAGAATGATGGAGCCATCGGTGGCCCCTATGGCGCGCGCCGCTTCCACATACTCCACGTCCTTCACCATTAGCACCGAGCCCCGGACATACCGGGCAAACTTCGGGATGCTGGAGACGGTGAGAGCAATGATGAGGTTTTGCATGGAGGAGCCAAGCACCGCCACAATGGCAATGGCCAGCAGGGTGCCCGGAATGGCTAAGAGCATATCCATAAAGCGGGAAATAAGGGTATCTGTCAGCCTGCCAAAATAGCCTGCGGCCGCGCCCAGAATGCTGCCTATGATGGCGGAGATAACTGTGGACAACACGCCGATGAAGAGAGAAATACGTGCGCCATGCACCACCCGTGCCAGAATGTCCCGGCCCTGCTCATCGGTGCCAAAGGGATGCTGGAAGGAAGGGGGCTGAAGCTGGTTTGGAATATCCACCTTGATGACAACATCGTTGTAGTTGAACAAAACATCTGCAAAAATCGATAAAAAAATCAGGAGTACAACAATGAACGCTCCGGCCATGGCCGCTTTGTTTCTTTTCAGCCTCCGCCACGCATCATAGAGCATACTGTGCGGTTTTTGGGGAGTCTGAAGTTCTTGGGAAGCGGGTTCCATTTTCTTTTCCATTTTCCTCCCCCTTTAAGCGTACTGACTTTTCATGCGTGGGTCTATGATTCCGTAGGTCAAATCCACCAGAAGATTCACAATGGCGAAACAAATGGTGAGCACGATGATGCAGCCCAGCACCATGGGAATGTCTCTGGACTGGATGGAGGTGACCATCAGCCGCCCAATGCCCGGCCAGGAAAAAACCGTCTCCGTTAAAACAGAACCGCCCATCTGGATGCCAAACTGCAAACCAATGGCTGTTACGGTTGGTATCATGGCATTCCGCATGGCGTGGCGCAAAATCACCTGGTGTTTTGGCAGGCCTTTGGCTCTGGCCGTGCGCACATAGTCTTGGCGAATTTCCTCTAGCATGGAAGAACGCATGGTTCTTGCTATGCTGGCCATGGAAAGAAACGCAATGGTAGCCGCCGGCAACACAATACTGGCCAGGGTATCGGCCCCAAATGAGGGAAACCAGCCCAGTTGTAGCGAAAACCCGATGATTAAAAGTAGGCCCAACCAAAAACCCGGCATGGAAACACCCAGCAGAGAAATCACCATACAAAGGCCATCGAATACCGAGCCTTGCTTGATGCCCGCAATCACCCCCAGGGGAATGGCGATAATCATGCTGGCCACGATAGAGACCACTGCCAGCAACACGGTGTAGGGGAACCGGGCCCAAATTTCCGCAGAAACAGGGGTTCCGGTTTTGTAAGAGACGCCCATGTCCCCCCGTATCAAATTAAGCATATATCGCCCATACTGCACCAAAATCGGGTCATTCAGGCCCATCTCTTCGCGCAGCGTATCCACCTGATCCTGTGTGGCCTCCACACCCAGAATCATTTTTGCCGGGTCCCCCTGCGCGATATTCATAATCAAAAAAACAATCAGGGTGGTACCAATGATAACGGGTATTAGCAAAAGCACACGCTTACCTATATATTTAAGCATAGGAACCTCACATACCTTGCCCACCAGTGTGGGAAATAAGCAGCGCTGCGGCGGCATTCCGCCGCAGCGCTTACCGTATTGAAAAACGATTCAGCTTTTTGGCAAGGGCCTTATTTCCAGTGCAGCAAATGGTAGTAGGTAGAGCCAATCAGGTCCACATTCATGCCGCCCAGGTTTTTGTTATAAGCCTTCACATACTGGTCTTGGTAGAGCGGCACAGACCCATAGATTTCATTCAGTTGCACGATACACTCTTGAATCAATTTTTCCCGCTCTGCATCATCCAGGGTACTGTTGATTTTTGCCAGAAGTTCATCTACCTTGGCGTCTGAAAACACCCGGTTCTTGGCAAAGTCTGAGTTGGAAGAGTTGATAAAATTGATGTACGCGGGCAAGGTGCGCTGCGCATAGCTACCCAGTGAACCCACATAGTCTTTTGCATCCAGCGCCGCAAAATACGCGGCCGAGTCCACCGTCACAATTTCCACCTTGATACCCAGCTCTGCCAGGTTGGCCTGAATGACCTCCGCCTGCTTCTTGCGCGTATCGTTTGAGGCCAAAATGGGCAGGGTAACACTGGCTGCATCTACGCCGGATTTTTCAAGATATTCTTTCGCCTTTTCCAGGTCATACCCAATGCCGCCTTCATCGGTGGAGCCAAACATGCCCATGGGCGCGTTGGTGGTAACCACCTCTGCCAGGCCGCTGGCCGCCACCTGTGCCAGACTCTGGCGGTCGATGGCGGCGCCAA
>CAYYLW010000153.1:0-5953 GCA_964472465.1 uncultured Oscillospiraceae bacterium
CGGCTGGGCGCTGGGCACCCTGCTGGGGGTGGTGCTGGGCGGGGTGCTGCCCGCACGGCTGCTCAGTGCCTTTAGCATTGCGCTGTACGGCATGTTCATCGCTGTTATTCTGCCCCCCGCGCGGCAAAGCCGGGTGCTGATGGGCCTGGTCATCGTCTCCATGCTGGCCAGTGCCCTATTTGCCTATGCCCCACTGCTCGGCGCGCTTTCCTCCGGCATGCGCATCATCCTGCTTACGGTGCTGCTCTCGGCCGGGGCGGCGCTGCTGTTCCCCATTCGTGAGGTGCCACATGCAGAATAACGTATACCTTTCTATAGCCGTCATGGCCGGGGTCACTTATTTGGTGCGCATGTTGCCCCTCACGCTGCTAAAACGGGAAATCAAAAACCCCTTTTTCCGTTCCTTTCTGTACTACGTCCCCTTCGTCACCCTCTCAGTGATGACCTTCCCAGCCATCCTCAGCTCTACCGGCAGCCTGCTTTCTGCGCTGGGGGGGCTTTGCGCCGCGGTGTTCATGGCCTGGCGCGGCAAAAGCCTAATCACCGTGGCGCTGGCCGCCTGCGCGGCGGTGTTTGTGCTGGAATGGTTTGTGTAGGGCCCACTCTCCACATTACCCATGCCAAAACGGCATTCCGCGCCGCTTGCACTTCCTGTGTTTTTAGGTGACATTTTACCACTTTTGGCTTGCCCACCACAAGATATTGTGGTAGTATATTTAATGGGTAAGGTTGTGACAATATCGTCACAATAACAATTCGTTCAAAATATTTGGTGTGAGGAGATTGATTATGGCAACACAAGGTTCTCAGGTTTTAAAGGTAAGCGGCATATTGATGATTATTGGCGGGGCTTTGGGGCTTTTGCTTGGGCTAATCGGCCTGGTTTCGGCCATAGCTGCCGTCAGCATTGACATGGGCCTGGGTGGGTTTATTCTCATTCTGTCCGCCATCGCGCTGCTGGGCTCTGCCCTCCAGCTCATCGCTGGCATCCTGGGCGTAAAAAACTGGAACAACCCCGCCAAAGCACAAACCTGCTTCATCATGGGCATCGTGCTCATCGCGCTGAACATTATCAGCAACGTTTCCACCATTGCCACCAGCGGTTTCTCCGCCACTATGGTAAGTGGCATTGTGCTGGGCCTGCTGCTGCCTGTGCTGTACCTCTATGGCGCTTCCCAGCTCAAAAAAATGGCCTAAGCTTTTCGCTATCGTTTCAAAATTGAGTGCCCTCCGCCGTTTGGCGGAGGGCACTTTTTTGCAGGCCGGTCAACGGCCTTGCTGTGTCCTTCTCTTTTCTTCTTACCAGGGCCGCCTTTCTATTGTTCACTTTCCTCTGAATGGGAGCCTTCGCATTCATACCAGCGTATTTCATTGGCGGCCAGTTCCAGTACAAAAGAGCTGCCGTCGCCTTTGTATACGGTGGTGCCTTGGGGCTGGTAGGTGTTGTTCACCACACAATACTTGCCGTTTTCCGGGAAGGCGTGTACCTCGGCGGCGGGGTTTGTACTAAACCAGCGGTGTAGTTCGCCCTCTGCGTGGGCGCTCCACAAAATGGCGCGGTACAAAAGGCGGCTGTTTGCTAGGCTGTAGGGCAACCCGCTTACATACACGGCGCGGCCCTGGCCATAATGGTTCACGGCCATCTGTACCTCTTTGTCTTTTTGCACCAGCACCTCGGCGCCCTCCAGCGCGTAAATATTTTTCTTTCCCTCACCAAAATCCGGTGTTTTTTCGCAATCTTCCAGCAGGAAGTGCCCCGGGTGTTCGGCCCAGTTGTATTTGTCGTAGCCCAGGGTGAAGCCGGTTTCTTTCTCCACCCCCAGCACCCCGGCCAACTGCAAAAAGCGCCCCTCGTACTGGTGGCCGCTGGGCTCCCCCACGCCAATCAGACCGCCGCCTTCATACACAAAACGTTTCACCGCCGCCGAAACCTGGGGGTTTTCCCACGCGGCGCCACCGGTGTGCGCGGTGTCTGCATCGCCCAGGTTCAGCAGCACGTCCACCCCGTTCAAAACGGCCGGGTTTTGCAAGATGTCATCAAAGCTGATGAACCGCACCTCCACCCCCATACCGCTCAGGGCCTCAATCACCCCGGCATAGCTGTAATTCTGCTTTTGGTACAGCGCATGGTGCACCATGTGGCAGCCCCAGCTACGGCATTTACCCCAGCTATTCAGCACCGCCACCGTTTTGGCGCAGTAAGGTTTTGTGCCCTTCACGTTTTCATATAGCAGGCGGAACTCGTTGCACACGCTCTCCACATAATCCACAAACTCGGGGAAATCACAGGCCAGCTTCAAGTAGCCGCCATAGCCAATACGGCTGATGGGTTTGCGCAAAATAGCCCGGCGGGCCGTCACCCAGTTTTCCTTGGCCTCCCGCACGGGGTCTCCCCCCTCATGGAAGGTGTCCGGGAAAAAGTAGGGCAAAAAGCGCCCCTCGGTGTAGCGCACACCCGGAATATCCGAGATGAGCCGCAGGGTGGAGCCGTTGCCCACGCTGCCCACCACAGAATCCAGCCCAATGCCCGCAAATTCCTCCCGGTACGGCTCGGTGCCTATCCAGTGGTCGCCCAGGAACATCATGGCCTCCCGGCCCATGCTGTGGGTGATATCCACCAGCTCTTTGGCCAGCGCCGCTACCTCCCGCCGCTGGAAATCCATGAAATCCTTAAACTCTTTACTAGGCACGCGGTACTGGTTGTTGTAATAGCCTTGGTCGATGATATATTCGGCGCGGAAGGGGTAGCCCACCTCTTGTTCAAACTGCTGTAAAATATAGGGTGATACGCTGGCCGAATAGCCATACCAATCCACATATTTTTCGCGTTTCAGCTCATCGAACACTAAGGCAAACTGGTGAAAAAAAGTGGTGAAGCGCACCACGTCCACATAGGGGTGCTCCTGCAAAAAGCGGCGTAGGCGCTGCTTGCTAAACTCCCGCGTTTTGGGCTGGCGTACGTCGAAGGTGATTTGATGCTCCACGTCCTGCCAGTTGTTCACCACGGCGTTGTACATGTGTACGGGGTCCCAGATAAGATAGGCCAAAAAACTGACGGTGTAATCACAAAAAGGCTGGGTGTTTTGAATCTCCACCCGGCCGCTTTGGGCGCTAAATTGCCACTGGCTGGCCGGCAGTACCTCACCTGTACTGCGGTTGATTACCTCCCACCAGCGGGCGGGGTCGTCGTGGTGGTTCACTGCCATCAGCTCGGGGCTGATGCCCTGCATCAGCGGTATGGAGAGGGTGCTTTCCACCGCGGTGTGAAAACCCGTCATGATATAGCACTGCTGCACCTCGTCGGGGTTTGCCTTGGCCCAGGCATTGTCCTTCCGGGTGGTGTAATAGGTGGTGTATACTTTCGCGTCCACGTCTTTTAGGCCCTCGGGGTAGTCTGTGCCATCACAGTCGCGTATGGCATCGGCCCCCCAGCGGGCCATCACTTCCAGCGTCTCTTTTTCCATCCCCACATCGGTGGGAATGGTCACACGTCCTGTACCGTCTGTCTGCGCCATTTTGGTTCCTCCCTGTGCATCTAGCATCTATACTTTTTACGCATGTGCATTGTTTTTATTGCCACACAACCCAAAAAAGGGTACAAAAATGGCAGGCCGCGCCCGGCACGCCTGCCATATGGAAATACAAACCCAAAGGCTTAGCCTTTGATGGCGCCACCCGTTACCCCGGCAATAATACGGTCGCTGAGGAAGATATACAACACCAGGGTGGGCGCAAACACGATGATAACCGCGGCGAACAGCCCGCCGTAATCGTTCGTGTATTGCATGCCTTTCACCATGTTGTATAGCCCCACGGCGATGGGCCGTACGTTTTGCTTGGAGGCAAACAGCATGGACATAAAGAACTCGTTCCAAATGGTGATAAAGTTGAACACGGTTACCGTGATGATGCCCGGCTGGGCCAGGGGCATCATGATGCGCCAGAAAGTTTTGATGGGCCCACAGCCATCAATGGAGGCCGCTTCCTCAAAGGTAAACGACAGGTTTTTGAAGAAGGACAGCAGGAAGAAGATGGTAAAGGGCACATTCATGGCGATGTACAAAAAGATGATGAGCCCGCGCGTATTGGTGAGTTTGAGCATGGTGATGATGGAGAACAGCGGCATAACGATGAGGATGACCGGCACGCCCAGGGCCGAGGCGATCATGTTTTGCATAAACATGTTGCCGCGGAAATGAAAACGGGACAGGGCGTAGGCCGCCGGGGCCGCCACAAAAATAATCAGCGCGCAGGACACGGTGGTATAGAATAAAGAGTTCATGAAGAAGATGTTCACCTTCTGGCTGGTCCACGCGTTGATGTAGTTTTCAATGTGGAAGCCACTTTCGAAAGCGAACAGTTTCCCTGAGAGAATCTCGCTGGTGGTGGAGAAGGAGGCCATCACCACCCAGCCCACCAGCACCACGGTGAACAGGGTCCAGAAAATACACAGCAGATAACCCGGCAGCAGGGACAGTTCCTTTTTGGGCTTAAACGGTTCTCTAATTTTCTCTCTCGCCATTTTCCCCGCCCCCTTTACAGTTCTACATCGTCATTTTTGACGATGAGATTGGTCAGCCCGAACACCACCACCACAATCAGGGCCATCATCACGCCAATGGCCGCGCCAATGCCGCTTTCCCGCACCGTTTGGGTGGCGTTGGAAGCGCCAAACACCAGCTCATACATGTAGTTCAGCGGCATCACCGTTTGGTAGGAGAGGTTCACAGGGTCGAACACCTGGCCCCAGATGAAGAAGCCCACGCTGCTCACCGTCCACATCACCAAGTTGGTGCGGATGGCCCCGCGTAGCAGCGGCAGGGTGATATACCAGAATTTTTGGAACACGTTGGCGCCATCAATGGTGGCCGCCTCATAAAAGTCGTCCCCGATGCGTTCAATCCCGCTCATGAAAATGAGCATATGGTAGCCCACCATGCCAAAGCAGTAGGCAATCAGCATGCCCCAAAACTTGTATTCCGGCGCCGTCCACAGCACGTTGCTACCGCCAAAAAAACGCGCAATGCTATTCAGCAGGCCATAGTTTTCTTTGCTGAGGGCAAAATACAGCCACATGGTGCCCATGGCCACCGCCGACACCAGGTTGGGCAGATACAGCACACTGCGGAAGAATTTTTTGCCCCGCAGGCCACTGGTTAGGATAACGGCATACAGCAAGGCCAGAATCATCACGCCCAGGCCGCCCACCAGCCACAGCTTGCCCAGGTTGCTCATGGCCGCAATGAACATGGGGTCTGTGAAGGAGCGGGTGTAGTTGGCCACACCGTTGAATGTCCAGGTAGAGATGGGATCGGTTACGCCCTGCACCTTAAAAAAGCTCATCAGCACGGTGCGAATTACCGGATACAAAAAAACGATTAAAAACAAAAGCACCGCAGGCGTCAGAAACAAAACAAGCATGGTCGTGCGGTTTCTGTGCAGCGGGCTTCCTCTATGCTTTCCCGTTTGGTTCATACACACACCCTCCCAAAGATAGAAATACGTTCCCTTTTATGCCGCTTGAACCAGAGGGGGGCCAGCCCCGCCTGGCTGTGGGGAAAACCACCCGTTCATGCACGGGGGGTCTTCATAAAATAGCGGGGCGGCGGCAGCATTCTGCCGCCGCCCCGTTGCGGATCTTCTACGGTTCTAAGGTTTGGTCTTAGGCCGCTTCGGCCTTCTGGGTCTTGGCGAATGCATCGGCAAAGCCTTGGGCATCCAAGTTGCCGCCAATCATTTTCTGCATGTTCTCTTTGATGGAAGCATTCACGTTTGCGTCGTTCTCCATGCCCACAGCCCAGCCCAAACGGTTGGTGGTGGCATCCAGCACGGCCTTGGCGTCAGTCAACGCTTCGGGCCAGGTGGCGTCGTTGGCCATGGGCACGCCAATGGTTTCGTCGGCCAGTTTCTGGTCCCATTCGCCGCTGGTGAGGTAGCTAATCAGCGCAAAGGC
>CAYYLW010000154.1:0-5935 GCA_964472465.1 uncultured Oscillospiraceae bacterium
CCGGCGGGCCGTCACCCAGTTCTCCTTCGCCTCGCGCACGGGGTCTCCCCCCTCGTAAAAGGTATCTGGGAAAAAGTAGGGCAAAAAACGCCCCTCGGTGTAACGCACCCCCTCAATCTCACTGATGAGGCGCAGGGTGCTGCCGTTGCCTACACTGCCCACCACGGCGTCCAGCCCAATGGTTTTAAACTCCTCCATAAAGGGCTCAGTACCTATGAAATGGTCGCCCAAAAACATCATGGCCTCTTTGCCGTACTCGTGGCAAATGTCCACAAATTCGCGCGCAAGGCGGGCCACCTCCCGCCGCTGAAAAGCCATAAAATCTTTGTACTGGGGGCTGGGCACCCGGTACTGGTTATTGTAATAGCCCGCATCCACAATATATTCGGGCCTAAAGGGGTAGCCTACCTCTTTTTCAAACTGCTGCAAAATGTAGGGCGATACCGAGGCCGAATATCCGTACCAATCCACATAACTCTCGCGGTCCTGTTCGTCAAACACCATGGTGAACTGGTGAAAAAAGGTGGTGAAACGCACCACATCCACATGGGGATGCTCTTCTAAAAAACGGCGCAGCCGCTGTTTTGAGTATTCACGCGTTTTGGGCTGGCGCACGTCGAAGGTGATTTGATGCTCGAAATTTTGCCAACTATTGGTTACGGCGTTGTACATATGTACGGGGTCCCATATCAGGTAGGCCAAAAAACTGACGGTGTACTGGTTGAAAGGCCGAGCAGCTTCCAGCACCACCTCCTCGGCCTCGGCGTCAAAACGCCAGCTTTCGGGGGGCACCACCTCGCCGGTGCTGCGGTTGATACACTCCCACCAGCGTTTACTATCATCGCGGGTGTTTACGGCCATCAACTCTTTGGAAACGCCCTTTAACAGGGGAATGCGGAGTTTTGGCCCCGTGGCCGTGTAAAACTTTGTCATGAGGTAGCACTGCTGCACCTCATCCGGGTTTTGCCTGGCCCAGGCGTTATCTTTGCGGGTGGTGTAGTAGGTGGAGTACACCTTCACGCCCCGGAGGCCCTTGAGGCCCTCGGGGTAATCGGTGCCGTCGCAGTCGCGTATAGCGTCGGCCACCCAGCGTTTTAGCAGTTCCAGTGTTTCGGGCACCACATCCAAATCGGTGGGTATGGTTACGCGGCCTTGCTTTTTTTCCTGTTCCATGGTTATCCTCCCGCCATCTTTACCGGTGTTTTGCTTTGCTGTAATACTGTTTTGGGTACAAAAATGGCAGGCAGCCCCCGGCGTGCCTGCCGTTTTGCTGTGGGTTACATTGGGTAAATAAGCGTAGTTTAGCCCTTAATGGCCCCGCCGGTAACACCGGCAATAATTCTATCTGAAAGGAAGATGTACAAAACCAGGGTAGGTGCAAACACAATAATCACCGCGGCGAACAGGCCGCCATAATCGTTTGTGTACTGCATACCCTTTACCATGTTGTACAGCCCCACCGCGATGGGGCGCACATTTTGTTTGGAGGCAAACAGCATGGACATGAAGAACTCGTTCCAAATGGTGATGAAGTTGAACACCGTAACGGTGATGATGCCCGGCTGGGCCAGGGGCATCATGATACGCCAGAAGGTTTTGATGGGGCCGCAGCCATCGATGGAGGCGGCCTCTTCAAAGGTGAAGGAGAGGTTTTTGAAAAACGAGAGCAGAAAGAAGATGGTGAAGGGCACGTTCATGGCGATGTACAAAAAGATGATGAGCCCGCGTGTGTTGGTAAGTTTCAGCGCTGTAACTATAGAAAACAGCGGCATTACAATTAGAATAACCGGCACCCCCAGCGCCGAGGCAAACAGGTTTTGCAAAAACATATTGCCACGGAAGCGGAACCGCGAAAGCGCATAGGCCGCCGGGGAGGCGATGACGACGATGAGGCTGCAAGAGACCACGGTGTACAAAAGGGAGTTGAGGAAAAAGATGTTGACCTTTTGGCTGCTCCAGGCGTTTACGTAGTTTTCAAAATGGAAGCCGGTTTCAAAGGCAAACAGCTTGCCCGTGGTAATTTCGCTGGTGGTGGAAAGGGAGGCCAGCACCACCCAGCCCACCAGCAGCACGGTAAACACCAGCCACAAAATACACAGCAGATAGCCCGGCAACAGGGGCAATTCTTTTTTAGGGTTCAGCTTTTCGCGAATCACTTTTTCTTTTGCCATTCTTCCCACCCCCTTACAGTTCTACATCGTCGTTTTTAACGATGAAGTTTGTGAGGCCAAACACCGCCACCACAATGATGGCCATCATAACGCCTATGGCCGCGCCAATGCCCGATTCGCGCACGGCCTGGGTGGCGTTTGAGGCGCCAAACACCAGTTCGTACATGTAGTTTAGCGGCATTACCGTTTGGTAGGAGAGGTTCACGGGGTCAAACACCTGGCCCCAGATGAAGAAGCCTACGCTGCTTACCGTCCACATCACCAAATTGGTGCGGATGGCCCCGCGCAGCAGCGGCAGGGTGATGAACCAGAATTTTTGGAACACGTTGGCCCCATCGATGGTGGCGGCCTCATAATAATCGGCCCCAATGCGGTCTATCCCGCTCATAAAAATAAGCATATGATAGCCCACCATGCCAAAGCTATAGGCCATCAGCATTCCCCAAAATTTGTATTCGGGGGCCGTCCACATCACGTCGCTGCCGCCAAACAGCCGCAAAATGCTGTTTAACAGGCCGTAACTTTCCTTACTAAGGGCAAAGTACAGCCACATGGTGCCCATGGCCACGGCCGACACCAAATTTGGCAGGTAGATGATGCTGCGAAAGAACTTTTTGCCCCGCACCCCGCTGGTTAAAATAACGGCGTACAACAGCGCGGGCAGCATAACAATAATACCGCCCACCAGCCACAGCTTGCCCAGGTTTGACATGGCCGCGCGGAACATGGGGTCTGTAAAAGCGCGGGTATAGTTGGCAATGCCGTTAAAACTCCAGGTGGAGATGGGGTCTGTTACCCCTTCCACCCGGAAAAAGCTCATGACAACCGTGCGCACAACCGGATAGAGAAACACCACCAAAAACAAAAGCAGCGCCGGTGTTATAAACAACACCAACATGGTTCTGCGGTTCCCCTGCAGCGGGCTGCCTTTGGATTTCCCCGCCTGATTCATATACACACCCTCCCCCTTCAAAATTGCTTATCCTTTTGTATACGGCGGCAATTGTGCCGCCTGCCGCCGTTTTTGGCCGTTTGCCCCAGCCTGCATTTGGGCTAGTTGCCCCGCCCAGGTGGTGTTGGCCCCCTGGGCTGTGCCGCCTGCCCAATGGGGCCAAGGGCCGCTCATGCGCGGCCCTTGGCCATAAATAGATATTGGGCGGCGGCAGCAAACTGCCGCCGCCCAATGTTTGGTGACGTGTTAAGCAGAAGTGGAGGCCTGGGTGCCGGCAAAGGCATCGGCAAAGCCTTGGGCGTCCAGGCTGCCGCCAATCATCTTGGCCAGGTTTTCTTTAATGGAGGCGTTCACATTCGCGTCATTCTCCATATCCACGGCCCAGGAAAGGCGGTTTGTGGTGTTATCCAAAACGGCTTTGGCATCGGTTAAGGCCTCGGGCCAGGTGGCATCGTTGGCCATGGGCACGCCAATGGTCTCGTCGGCCAATTTCTGGTCCCACTCGCCGCTGGTCAAATACTCAATTAGCGCAAAGGCGGCGCCGGGGTACTGGGTGTCTTTGTTGATGGCAAAACTCTGCGCACCATACTGGTTGCTCTCTGCACCATCGCCGCCCTCGGCAATGTTGGGCAGGGCAAAGGTGCCCCACATGAAACCTTCGGGCGTTTGATTCTTAATTTCGTTGGGCAGCCAGGTGCCGTTCAGGTACATGGCAACCGAGCCATCGGCGATGTTGTTCTGCCCGGCGGGCCATACGTTACCGGCGGCGCGGGGGTCGATATAGCCTTTGTCGGTCAGTTCCTGAATGGCCTTGGCGGTCTCCAGCACGGCGGCGTTGCTAAAATCGCCCGCGGCAACAGCCTTGGTGGTGTCAAACCCGGCCACACGGTCCATCATATAGCCAAAGAAAGCGGCCATGTAGGCGTCGTCAATCGTCAGGGGGATGTAACCGGCGCCTTTTAAGGCTTCACAGGCGGCCAAAAACTCTTCCCAGGTGGTGGGAACGGCTTTGATGCCCGCTTTGTCAAAAGCTTCTTTGTTGTACATCATCAGGAAGGTGGAGGGCTGGTAGGGAACGCTTTTCAGGCTGCCGCCGCCCAGCTCTTTGGCCAGGTTAATTAGCGTTTCGTTCTGCGCGCCACTCAGGGCAGAGGCGTCGTACATATCCTGGATATCCAGCAGATAGTTGCCCCAGGTTACATTTACGCGCTCTATGTCCTCGTCAAAAATATCAATGGTCTCGCCCGCATCCAGCGCGGGGGTAAGGGTTTTACGGGTGTCGCGCCCGCCTGCCCAGTTAATCTCTACGGGAACACCGGTCTCATCGCTAAAGGCCTGCACGGCCTCGGCCAGCACAACGCCCTGGGGCTCGGTTTCTGCCCACATGGGCCAGTACACCAGTTTGGCGCCGTCTTCAATGCCGGTTGCGGCAGCGGGCGCCGCGCTGGTGCTGGCGCTTGCCGCCGCCTTGGAGCCCGACGCCGACGCCGCAGGAGAGGCGGACGAGGTGCTGCCCCCACAGGCGGCCAGCATACCAACCAGGGTGAGAGCCAACACTGCACTTAAAACTTTTTTCATATTGTACCTCCTCATAAAAAATAAAATGCGTTACCTGTATGTAAAACCAAGCAACTTGTAAAAGGGCCTCTGCCATGCACGGCAAGCTGTTTGCCACAGGGTTAGATTTTGCCCGCTTCGGCCGCCACACTTGCGTCAATATGCCCTTGCTTGTCTCAAAGTATACCGCATTTCACATGGGAAGCAAGAGACTTCCTTGCTGCTTATTTTATATTTATTGCTTTTTTGTGCATAATAAATATTAAATTGAAATCAATTTGTCATTTTTAATGCATGTTTTATACAAAAAAACTTGAGATTTTTTATACAGTGTTTTGGTCTGCTAAAATTGGTGTTAAAAATGAATTTGCGCACACACTTTAGCGCCTTACATTCTTTTTCTGCCCTTCCTCTTGCGATGAAGCCCCCTTAGCCTTATAATGGGGTAAGCCCAAATTTTATTAATATTGTTCTTTAATTCACCTTGCATAAATTGGCAAAGTGTGAATGGCGAACCAAAGAGGAGGCCGCCCCTTGAGTAACCGCCGTTTTGACCTGCGCAGGCAAGCCGAGGCCCTAGGCGATTCCCAGCTTTTGTATGTAACCACCTCCAGCTTTGATACCGACTGGCACAGTACCCTGCACACCCACGCCTGTGCAGAGCTTTTTTACTGTGTGCGGGGCATTGGGGAATTTACCTTCCGGGAGGAATGCCAGGCCGTGGGCGGTGACGACATGGTGATTGTGAACGCGGGTGTGGAGCATACCGAGAACAGCAGCACCTCGAACCCGCTAGAGTATATTGTGCTGGGGGTAGACGGTTTGGACTTCCAGTTTGGGGAGGAAAGCGGCACGCCCCACCGCATCATCAACTGCCGCAACATCCGGGGGGATATCCGGTTCTGCCTGGAACTGATGCTGCGGGAGGTGCAGACAAAAGAAGGCCAATATGAACAGGTTTGCCAGCACCTGTTGCAGGTGCTGTTCATCCACCTGATGCGCCACACAGCCCTAAACATTAACGTTCTGCCCGGCCTTGGCGGCAGCCAGGAGTGCGCCGCCGTACGCCGCCATATAGAAGAGCGTTACTACGACGATTTAAGTTTGGATGTACTGGCCGAAATTGCCCATATAAACAAATATTACCTGGTACACGCCTTTCGCAAAGAGTATGGCATTACCCCCATAAACTACCTGATAGAACGGCGGATACGCGAAGGGAAATACCTTTTGGAAAACACAAATCACTCTCTGG
>CAYYLW010000155.1:0-5932 GCA_964472465.1 uncultured Oscillospiraceae bacterium
GGGGTGCTGGGCAGCATGCTGGTGGGGGTGCTCATCACCTTCATCTACATCAGCCTGTGGCGCAATTCCATGCCCTGGAACGGCGTGAGCAATATCTATTACCTGCTGGTGGCGCTGTTTGGCATCCCGGCGTCTATTTTGGGCATCATGGGCGATTTGTTCGCCTCGGCGGTGAAACGCCAGTGTGAAATTAAGGATTATGGCACCATCTTTCCCGGCCATGGCGGCATTTTGGACCGTTTCGATAGCGTGATGTTTGTGGCGCCGCTGGTGGTGTTTGGGGTACGCAGCTTCTTTTATATTTACCTGCGTTAACGCAGACGGAGAGTGTATGACAAAACGGGTGGCCCTTTTGGGCAGTACTGGTTCTATTGGGCGGCAAAGCCTGGAGGTAATTCGCCAGCAGGGTTATCAGGTGGTGGCCCTGGCGGCGGGGTACAACGTGCGGCTGCTGATGGAACAGGTGCGGGAATTTGCCCCGCCGGTGGTGGCGGTGGCAGACGAAGTGGCCGCCGCGGCCCTGGAGCGGGAGTTGGCCGCCCTGCCGTACCCGCCCCGCCTGCTGCGCGGGAAGGATGCCGCCCGCAACGCCGTGGCCGAAGCCGAGGCCGACGTGGTGCTGAACGCCATTGTGGGCATCTCGGGGCTTAGCGCCACACTCACGGCCCTTTCGGGCGGGGCGGCGGTGGCCCTGGCCAACAAAGAAAGCCTGGTGACGGGCGGCCAGCTTGTGCTGGACGAAATGCACACCAAAGGCGGCGCCTTGCTGCCAGTGGATAGCGAGCACAGCGCCATTTTCCAGTGCTTGCAGGACAGGCATTCCGCGGCGGCCTTGCAGAAAATTATCCTCACGGCCAGCGGTGGGCCTTTTTACGGCAAAACCCGAGAGGAACTGCGGGCGGTGACGGCCCGCGATGCACTGGCCCACCCGAACTGGGCCATGGGCAACAAAATCACCATCGATTCCGCCACCCTGATGAACAAGGGCCTTGAGTTCATTGAGGCCATGTGGCTGTTTGGATTGCCCCCCGCCCAGATTGAAATTGTGGTGCAGCGGCAAAGCATCATCCATTCCCTGGTGGAATTTGCCGATCACTCGGTGCTGGCCCAGCTTGGCGTGCCGGATATGCGCATTCCCATCCAGTATGCCCTCACCTGGCCACAGCGCCTGCCAGGGCCTGCCCCCCGGCTGGATTTTACACAGCTTAAAACCTTGGATTTTGGCCAGGCGGATGAGGAGACCTTCCGCTGCCTGGCGGCCTGCAAAAAAGCGGCGGCCAAAGGAGGCCTAGCCCCCTGTGCGGCCAACGGTGCGGGGGAGGAAGCCGTGGCCCTGTTCTTGGCCGGGGAAATCTCCTTCTTGGATATTGGGCGGCTGGTGGAGGGCTGTGTGGACAGTGATGCCTTTGCCGGCGGCTATGATTTGCAGGACGTATATGCCTGCGACGCAGCGGCCCGCCGCTATGTACAACAAAACAGATAAAGACGGAATGATTCGCCCCTTTTACGCAATGGAGAGGATGCTACATGAATGTTGTGCTGATGATAGTTGCGGGGCTATTGGTGTTTGGAGCCGTAATTTTTGTACACGAACTGGGCCATTTTCTGGTGGCCAAAAAAAGCGGCATCAAGGTAAATGAATTTGCCCTGGGCATGGGGCCGGTTTTGTTCAGCTTTACAAAAGGCGAGACAAAATATGCCCTGCGGCTGTTTCCCATCGGTGGCTTTGTGAGCATGGAGGGGGAGGACGACGAGAGCGAGGAGCCCCGCAGCTTTGGCCATGCACCGGTCTATAAGCGCATGCTTGTCATCGTGGCAGGCGCGTTTATGAACATGGTGCTGGGCTTTTTGGTGCTGGTGGTGCTGGTGGCCAGCGGCGGGCCCATTGCCAGCCGCACCGTGGCCGAAGTGAGCGACCCGGCCACCGGCCTGCAAGTGGGGGATACCATTCTCAAGATAAACGGGCGTAGCTGCTTTACCATGAGCGATATTTTGTATGAATTTGCCCGTACCCAAAACGGCACCTTTGATTTGCAGGTGAAGCGGGACGGCGAAAAAGTGGAACTGAGCGGGGTGCATTTCCCGGTGGCAGACGCCGTGGACGAGGAGACAGGGGAACCGGTGATCGATGAGAACACGGGAAAACCCTATACCTTCCTGGACATCAGTTTTAAGGTGCTGCCGCTGGAAAAAAATGTGGGAACCGTGTTGCAGCAGGCGTTTTATACCACTCTTTCCTATACACGCCTGATTTACCTCACGTTCTTCGACCTTATCACCGGGCGGGTACCCATCAACAACCTTTCCGGCCCGGTGGGTATAGTGGAGCAAATTGGCAAGGCTGCCATCATCGGCTGGCGGAACGTGTTACAGCTACTGGCCCTCATCTCGGTGAACTTGGGCGTGATGAACATGCTGCCTCTGCCCGCTTTGGATGGCGGTAAGGTGCTGCTGTTGGCCGTGGAGGGCATCCGCCGTAAGCCGCTGAACCGCCGCTTTGAAATTGCGGTGAACACCGCGGGTTTTGTGCTGCTGATGGGGCTGATGGTGATGGTGACCTTCAACGACATTCTGCGGCTGGTGAGGTAAGGCCATGGAAACCGGGCGCAGAACAGCAAAAACCGTAAAAGTGGGCAAGTTGCTGCTGGGGGGCGAAAACCCCGTGGCCGTGCAAAGCATGCTCAGTGTGCCGGCAGGGGACGTGGAAGGCAATGTACAGCAGGCCCGGCAACTGGAAGAAGCGGGTTGCCACATCCTGCGGGTAAGCCTGCCCACGCATGAGGATGTGCGGCTGGTGGGGGCCCTGAAAAAAGCGGTGGCCCTGCCCATTGTGGCGGACATCCACTTCGACTATAAAATTGCCCTGGCCGCCGTGGCCGCCGGGGTGGATAAAATACGCCTAAACCCCGGCAACATCGGCGGAAAAGAGCGGGTGCGGGAGGTGGCGCGGGCCTGCCAAAGCGCCGGGGTACCCATCCGCATTGGGGTGAACGGCGGCAGTTTGGAAAAAGGCCTGCTGGAAAAATATGGCCGCCCCTGCGCCGAGGCCCTTGTGGAAAGCGCCCTGGCCCAAGCGGCCCTGCTGGAAGAATACGGTTTTACCGATATTGTCATTTCGCTGAAAAGCAGCCATGTGCCCACCAATGTGCAGGCCTACCGCCTGTTGGCCGCCCAGTGCGCTTACCCCCTGCACCTGGGTGTTACCGAGGCGGGCACCTACCGCAGTGGCCTTGTGAAAAACGCAATGGGCATAGGCAGCCTGCTGCTGGACGGCATAGGCGATACCCTGCGCGTCTCCCTGACCGATGAGCCGGTGAAAGAGGTGGAGGCGGGCTTTGAGATTCTGCGCGCGGCGGGCCACCCGGTACCGGGCCCGGAGGTGATTAGTTGCCCCACCTGCGGGCGCACCTGCATCCCGGTGGCCCAGCTTGCAAGCGAACTACAGGAAAGGCTGACGGGTTGCCAAAAAACCCTCAAAGTGGCCGTGATGGGCTGTGTGGTGAACGGCATTGGTGAGGGGAAAGAGGCCGATGTGGGCCTGGCCGGCGGCCAGGGCAGCGCGGTAATTTTCCGCAAAGGGGAGCAACTGCGCACCGTGCGGGGCAATTATTTGGAAGAATTGATGAAAGAAATTGAGCAATTATAAACAAAGGTGATATTTTGGGTCTACCGCTGCTGGAACTCTGCCCGGAACTTGCAAAAGACCCCGCCTTTTCCAGCGATTTGGATATCCTGGTGCAGGGTGTGGGCATCGACGAAAAAAATGGCCGTGTGAAGGTCCGCTTTCAGTGTAAGCGGGCCTTATCCTTGTGCGAAAATCAAAGCGTGCAGGCAGGCATTGCCTCGCGTTTTCCGTCCTATGACCTAATTTTGGCGGGTTGCTTTCCCTTTGAGGCCCTGGACGAAACAGGGCTGTTGTGCCTGATAGAAGAGCTGAAAATGCAGGGCATGCCCCTGAACGGATACTTTAAAAATGCCCACTTGGCGCTGCGGGAGGGCGCGGTGGAGATAGAGGTGCAGGGGGGCTGCTCGATGCTGGTGGACATGGGCTTTCCCGCGGCCCTAGCCGCCTTGGTAGAGGAAAAAACCGGGCGGTTGCCCGAGGTGCGGTTGACAGCCGCAAAACCTTTTGATGCAGAGGCCGTGATGGAGCATTTTGCCCAAAAGGCCCCCGCGCCGCGCATGGCGAGCAAGGGCATCACTCTGCCCAAACTGGCGGGGCTTGATTTGGACGAAAAGCCCGCCGAAAGCCTGTTTGGCGCTCTTTTTACCCCGGATAAAATCGACCCTTTGGCCAGCCTGGACGAGGGCAGCCGTAAGTGTACGGTGTGCGGCGATGTGTTTAAGGTGGACTGGCGGGAACTGCGGAACGGCGGGCAGATACTGCTGTTTGGCCTGACGGATTATAAGACCTCGGTCTCGGTGAAACACCGTTTGTTTCCGGACGCCAAGATAGGGAAACTGGGGGAAATCAAAGCCGGGGACAGCCTGATTGTCCGGGGAGAATACTACTACGACACCTTCACCAATGAATACACCCTGCGCCCGGCCGATATTCTGCGGGTCTACCGCAAGCCCTGGATAGACGAGGCCGAAGAAAAGCGCGTGGAACTGCATCTGCATACCAAACTCAGTGCGCTGGACGGCCTATGTGACCCTGGCGAGGCCGTGAAAACGGCGGCCAAAATGGGCCATAAGGCTGTTGCCATCACAGACCATGGGGTGGTGCAGGCCTACCCAGAAGCCATGCTTGCCTGGGATTCCCTGCGCAAAGACTATCCGGATTTTAAAGTGATTTACGGCATGGAGGCCTATTTCATCGACGATATGGTGCCCGTGCTGGACCGCCACGTGAAAGGCGATATTCCCAAGGCCACCTTCGTGGTGTTCGATATTGAAACCACCGGGCTCTCCCCAAAAGACGAACGCCTGACCGAGATAGGCGCGGTAAAGCTGCAAAACGGTGAGGTGGTGGATACCTTTTCCAGTTTTGTGCAACCGGGCAAGCCCATTCCGCCCCATATCACCCAGCTCACCGGCATCACCGACGAGATGGTGGCAGACGCGCCACCGCCGGGGGAGGCCTTGCGCCATTTCTTGGCGTTTGCCGCGGGCAGCGTGCTGGTGGCCCACAACGGCCACGGCTTTGATATGCGCTTCATGCAGGCCGCCGCCACGCGGGAGGGCCTGGAATTTACCCTGCCCTGCATCGATACCTTACCCCTGGGCCAGGCCTTGTTCCCAGGGCTGAAAAACTACAAGCTGGACACCCTGGCCGCCCACTTGAAAGTACCCCCCTTCGCGCACCACCGCGCCACCGATGACGCCAAGGCCACGGCGGATATCTTTTTGCATATGCTGGAAGAACTGGCCGCGCGCAGCATTGCCACGCTGGAAGGGCTGAACACCGGTCTCAAGGCGAAAAATGTGCTCTCCCGCCGCAGCTTCCATATGATTTTGCTGGTGCAGAACCTCACCGGCCTTAAAAATCTCTACAAAATCGTCTCCAAAAGCCATATCGATTATTTCAGCAGCGGCAAAAGCAAAGGCCCCCGGGTGCCGCGCAGCCTATTGAACGAGCACCGTGAGGGCCTGCTCATCGGTTCCGCCTGCGAGGCGGGGGAACTTTACCGCGCCATCTTGGGCGGCGCAGGGGAGGAAGAACTGGAACGCATCGCCGAATATTACGACTATTTGGAAGTGCAACCCCTGGGCAACAATGAATTTTTACTGCGGGACGGCAAGGTGGAGAGCATGGAGACCTTGCAAGACTACAATAAAACCATCATCGCCCTGGCAAAAAAACAGGAAAAACCCGTGGTGGCCACCGGAGACGTGCATTTCATGCGCCCGCGGGACGCCGTGTACCGCAGTGTGTTGCAGGCCGGGCAGGGCTTTGGCGATGCCGACAACCAGGCCCCGCTCTATTTCC
>CAYYLW010000156.1:0-5824 GCA_964472465.1 uncultured Oscillospiraceae bacterium
GACCAAGCCGAAAACCGCATGCACACCATCAAAGCGGTGATGTATGCCACGCTGGCGTAGCCACATAGAATAAAAGAAGAAAAAACGGAGAGTTTAGCTCTCCGTTTTTTCTTTGTCATCATAAGTGTTCAGTAAGGTTTCCCCTATGCCCGCGTGTCAATTCCATTGCGGGACACCCAGTTCAAAAACTCCCGGTAGGCAGTATAACCGCTTTCTTTGTCGTACTGCTCCAGCCGCTCGGTCATGTACTGCGAGCTTTGGAAAAAGTCGAGTTTTTTCGCCTTGGCTTCCTGGGCCCAAATTTGGATATTTTCTTTGCGCTGGGTCAAAAAAGGTTCCAGCTTGCGCCCACCCGGCAGGGTACCGGTAATCACTATGGGCGGCGCGTCGGGGTTGGGGGCATTTTTACGGTATATGGTCGTCTGGTAGGTGACGCTCCAGGGGTCCTGAATGCCACCGGCATAGACCTTATTGGGCAGAATGGCGGTTTCATAGATGCTGTATTCGTCCTCATACCGCCCGGTGATGCCCTTATCAATCTCTTGGCGGATAAAATCCTGGGTTTTTTGTGTGACTTGGTTTTCTAAGCTGGGAGTTTCCAGCGAGGATTGGAGCCGGTTTTTGTCCAGCGCGGGGGAGGCCAGGGCTTTTTCTATCTGCCGGGCCAAAGCCTGGTCTGCCGGGTTGCTGGGGTCTGCCAAACGCATCTGCGAGAGGGAGATGGGGGGATTGGTGAGATTTGGTAGCATAGGGGTTATCCTTTCACAAACCGGATACAGTCTTTCCATAGCTATCGTCAAAAGGGAGAAAAACTTAACGGGGTACTATAAAAAAACCCCTTTGCCTTGGCAAAGGGGTGGGGAGGTCTATTTTTAATATAGGCTTTCCAGCACCTCTTTTAAAATACCCAGGCCCTCTTCCAGCTCGGCCTTGCTGATGATGAGGGGGGGCAGCAGGCGTAGGCGGCTTTTGGCGGGCAGGCACAGCAGGCCTTTTTCCTGGGTGGCTTCGCGTACGGCGGCGGCGCTGGCGGGCTCGTCCACGCTCATGCCCCACATCAGCCCGGCGCCCGTGACGCTGTGCACATGGGGCAGGGCTTCCAGCCGGGTTTTTAGCCACGCCCCCTTTTCCGCCACCTCTTGCAGGAAGGCGTCGCTCAGGCGCTGCATCACCACATTGGCCCCGGCGCATACCACCGGGTTCATGCCAAAGGTGGTGCCATGGTCCCCCTTGCCAAGGCTGTTGTGCGCGGCATTTTCTGCAAATAAAATGGCCCCGATGGGCAGGCCCCCGGCCAGGCCTTTGGCCAGGGTGACAATATCGGGCTTCAGGCCGATGAGCTGGCTGGCCAGCAGGGTGCCGGTGCGGCCCATGCCGGTTTGCACCTCGTCGGCAATCAGCAGCACGTCCCGCTCTTGGCAGAGGCGCTGGGCGGCCTGAATGTAGCCGGGCTCGAAGGGCAGCACCCCGCCCTCGCCCTGAATGGGCTCTATCATCAGGGCGCACACCTCGTTGGTAAGGGCCTTTTCCAGCGCGTCAATGTCATTTGCGGGCAGGTACAGAAAGCCGGGGGGCAGGGGGACAAAGTCCTTTTGCAGGGCCGTTTGCCCGGTGGCGGTGAGGGAGCCGAGGGTGCGGCCGTGGAAGGAGTTCTGGATGCTGAGGATGGTGCTGCGGCCCGGGCCGTATTTTTGCAGGGAATATTTGCGGGCGGCTTTCAGCGCGCCCTCGTTGGCCTCGGCCCCACTGTTGGCAAAAAATACCTTCGCCATGCCGGTGCGCCGGCAGAGGGTTTGGGCCAGCTCGGCCCCCGGCTGGGTGCAAAAATAGTTCGAGGCGTGCTGCAGCCGCCCGGCCTGTGCACTGACGGCGGCGGCCCACTCCTCGTCACACCAGCCCAGGCTGTTCACCCCGATGCCCGAGCCAAAATCCAGATATTCCTTGCCGTCGGCGTCCTTGGCGCGGCAGCCCTTGCCCTCCACCAGGCAGGGGCCGAAGCGCCCGTAGGTGGGCAGGATATATTGTTCGTCCAGATGCAGTATTTCTGCGTTTGTCATGAGAGCGCCTCTTTTCCAGATTCGGGGCCGCCGGGTGGTTTGCCCGCAGCGGCGCGGGTTTGTGTGCTGCGAAGAAAGCTATTTTAAATCTTTGGCGGCGTAGAACAGGGTGCCGCTGCCACGGTTTGAGAAGATTTCCAGCAGAATGGAGTGGGGCATCCGCCCGTCCACGATGACGGCCTCGCCCACGCCCTTGGACAGGCTCTCCACACAGCCCTGGATTTTGGGCAGCATACCGCCGGAGATGATGCCCTTCTCGATGAGGCCGGGCACCTCGCCCACCTCCACCCCGGTGATGAGGGAGCTGGGGTCGTCCTTGTCCATCAGCAGGCCGGCCACGTCGGTCATGTTCACCAGCTTGGTGGCCCCCAGCGCCACGGCAATTTTGCAGGCGGCGGTGTCGGCGTTCACGTTGTAGGGAATGCCGTCGTCGTCCACACCGATGGTGGCGATGACCGGGATGAAGCCGGAATCCAGCGCAAAGCGCAGCAGGGTGGTGCGCACCTTCACAATTTCGCCCACAAAGCCCAGGTCCTTTTCGGGGCTTTCGGGCTGTATTTTTTTGCAGGAGAGGATGGCGCCGTCGATGCCGCAGAGGCCGATGCCCTGGCCCTTCAGCAGGGCCACAAGGTCCTTGTTCACCTTGCCCGCCAGCATCTGCTGCACCACTTCCATGGTCTCGCCGTCGGTCACCCGCAGGCCGTCTATAAACTTGCTCTCCTTGCCCAGGCGTTTCAGCCCCGAGGAAATTTCCGGCCCGCCGCCATGCACCAGCACCACCCGGATGCCGATGAGGTTCAGCAGGGTCAGGTCGCTCATCACGGCGTCTTTCAGCTCGGTGCTGGTCATGGCGCTGCCGCCATATTTCACCACAATGGTTTTCCCTTTGTATTTTTTGATGTAGGGCATGGCCTCCTGCATCACTTCGGCCATCACGCCAATCCGGGGCTGTTCCATTTTCTTTTGTCTCCTTATCATGAAAGATCTTTGGGGCAAAGCCCGCAGGGCCTGTTTCCATAGAATACGCTTAGGTGCGGTAATCCCCGTTGATTTTCACATAGTCGTAAGTTAAATCGCAGCCCCAGGCGGTGCCGCTGGCTTGGCCCAGGCCCATATCGATGAGGATTTGAATGCTATCCTCTGCCAGCACCTTAGCGGCTTCTTCTTCGCTAAAGGGGTGGTGCACCGCGTTTTTGCATACCAGCACTTCACCCACATCGCTTTTTAAAACCAGGGAGACCTTGTCGATGGAAAAATCGCCGGGGGTGTAGCCGATGGCGCAAAGCACCCGCCCCCAGTTGGCGTCCTCGCCAAACATTGCGGTTTTGCACAGGTCGCTGGCGATGACGCTTTTGGCAATCTGGCGCGCCAGCAGGGCGCTGGGTGCACCGTACACATGGCATTCCAGCAGTTTGGTGGCCCCCTCGCCGTCGGCGGCCAGGGCGCGGCACATCTTCACGCAAATTTTGTGCAGCACTTCGCAGAAAGCCGCGTAGTCCTCACCCTCTGCGGTGATGGCGGGGTTTTGGGCCCTGCCGTTTGCCAAAATGGCCAGGGTATCGTTGGTGGAGGTGTCGCCGTCCACATAGAGCTGGTTAAAGCTGAGGACGGTTTCTTCGGCCAAGGCTTTGCGGAGCAGGTGGCTGCTGATGGCGGCATCGGTGGTGAGGAAGGCCAGCATGGTGGCCATATTGGGGTTAATCATGCCGCTGCCTTTGCAGATGCCGCCGATATGGCAGGTTTTGCCGCCCAGGCTGAACTCATAGGCAAATTCCTTGCGTTTGGTATCGGTGGTCATGATGGCGTCGGCGGCATCGGAGCCGCCCTCGGGGCTAAGCGCGGCCGCCAGCTTGGGGATGCCGCTTTCAAAAGGTGCTAGGGGCAGCTCTTGCCCAATCACCCCGGTGGAGGCGATGACAAAATCACTGGCCTTGTGGCCGGTGGCCTGGGCGGCCAGTTGGCAGCACCGTGTGGCAATGGCGGGGCCATCGGGCGCGCAGGTGTTGGCGTTGCCACTGTTGCTCAGGATGCCAAAGGCCTTGCCATCGGCAATGTTTTGCTGGGTGATGAGGATGGGCGCGCCTTTTACCTTGTTTTGGGTGTACACGGCGGCGGCGGCACACTCTGTATCGCTCAGGATGAGGGCCATGTCCTTCTTTTCGGTGTTTTTGCGGATGCCGCAATGCAGCCCTGCGGCGCTAAACCCGGCCGGGGCACATACGCCGCCGGGCACTTTTTTGTATTTCATAGGGGGGTTCCTTTCTAAAAAGGCGGTACGCCTTTTGTTGGGTTTGTTTTCAGTGTGAGACATATTGAGGTTTTTGTATACATAGTAATAAATAATACAATTTGTAAAATGCGGAAAACTAGAGCACCAGCCCCGCTGTTTCCGGCAGGCCCAGCATGAGGTTCATGCACTGCACTGCCGCGCCCGAAGCGCCCTTGCCCAGGTTGTCGAACCGGGCGGCCAGCAGCAGATGCGTTCCACTACCCAGCACGAAAATCTCCATGGAATCCCGCCCGGCCATCTCCCCGGCGCTGATAAAGCCATCCGGTGGGGCGGCGTCTGCGGGGTGTACCGTGATGAGGCTTTCGCCGGCATAATAGGCGGCTAGGAGGGCCGCCACGGCCTCTTTGCTTTGGAAGGCCGGGGCCAGCGCGGCAAGCGGCAAAGGCAGGCTGACCAACATGCCGCTGTAATAATCGTCCACCACCGGGCAGAACAGCGGCGGCGCGGATAGCTGGGCGATGGCCTGCATCTCCGGCAGGTGCTTGTGTTGCATGGAAAGGCCATACAGCCGGGGGGCCAGGTAGCCTTGGGACTTTGCGGGGTCCTCATAGGCGGCAATCATTTTTTTGCCCCCGCCAGAATACCCCGTAAGGGAATGGCAGGCCAGGGGGGTGGCGGGGGACAGGGCCCCTTGTTCCACCAAGGGGGTGGCCAGGGCCAAAAACCCGCTGGCGTGGCAGCCGGGCACCGCTACGCGGCTGGCTTTCACAATGCTCTCTCGTCGCCCGCCCAGCTCCGGAAAGCCGTATACCCAGCCGAGCAGGGTGCGATGAGCCGTGCTGGCGTCACAGATGCGGGCGTTTTCCCCGGCGGCGGCCGCAATTTCCTGCGCAGCGGCGTCTGGCAGGCAGAGGATGGTGAGGTCGGCCTTTTGCACCGCGTCCAGCCGGGCGGGCAGTTCCTTCCGCTGGGCTTCGGCAAGCGTCAAAAGCTCTATTTCCGGCTGCTCGGCCAGCCTTTGGCGTATGCGTAGCCCCGTGGTTCCTTCGCCACCATCTATGAATACCCTAAACTCTGCCATTGCGTGTTGCCATCCTTTCGGGGGTTCCCAAGGCCGGCGGCCAAGAGGAAGAATGTGAATATTATACATCCAAAACCCGGATAATGCAAGTAATATTTGAATAAATATGAAGTTAAATACGAATACAGTGCATAAAAAGTTGAGTACAGCAAAGAGAAAAACAAAAAACGGCTTATAGAAGCCGTTTTTTATATGCAGAAAGATGGTTATTTCATGTAGCCATTGCGCATATGCCGCACGTCATTCACGGTGATAAGGGCCGAGGGACAGATGCTTTTGATGAGATTGATGGCTTCCCGCTGGGCCTTACGTTTGAGAAAAATCATTAGCACATCCACGGGGCCGTCCTTGCCTTCGCCGCGCAGGATGGTAACGCCAAAGCCCTGCTCCCGCATGAGGGCGCTCACCTCGTCGCTTTTGCACTCGCTTACCACGGCCTGAATGCAGGCCATGCCG
>CAYYLW010000157.1:0-5748 GCA_964472465.1 uncultured Oscillospiraceae bacterium
TTCGTGCTCGGACGAAACCCCGCCAAACAGCAGGGCAACCCGCAATTTTGCCATGTTTTTTTCCTTTCCTGGTGGCGCTTTTGGTGTGCGGCGGGCTAATCGGCCTGGCCACGGGGGCGCTTTTCCCCAAGGTAATAGACGGCGATGGCGTGCGGCCCGGTATTGGTGGAAACGGCCGAACCCAGCTTATACACCCCCTGCGGCTTGCGCTTAAAGCGCTTTTCGCAGGCGGCCGCCATGTCTTGCAAATATTCGTCTTTGGTGCCGGCCACGGCAAAGTCGCTGCCCTCGGCTATATGCCTAGCCGCATAATCCAGCATGGCGGGGATGAGTTCTTTGTCCCCACGTACCTTTTTTTGTACCCGGCTCACCCCATCGATGAGGGTGATGACCGGGCGTACGCCCAGCAATTCCCCGGCAATGGCCGCCGCGGCGCTGATGCGCCCGCTTTTTTTCATGAAGCGCAGGGTATAGGCCCCCAGCACAATTTCCACTCGGGCGTAAATATCCTCCAGCCACTCCACCACATCGCGCATTTCCGCGCCGTTTTGCAGCTTCTGGGCAGCCTGCACCACATACCAGCCAAAGGGGATGGAATAGGCGTGGCTATCCACCAAAAAAATTTCCATCTGGCTATCCGGGCGTTCGCGGCGGAATTCTTCCTCGGCCATATAGGCCGCGTGGTAGCTGTTCGAGCCGCTTGCGTTCATGCTTACATACAGCAGTTGCCGGGTGCCTTTGTCGTCATATTCCTGAAATTTTTCCAAAAAGCGCAGGCTGGTGATGTGCGCCGTGGCGGGTATTCCCTCACAGTTTTCCAGCATCTCATAGTATTCGTCGGGGGTAAAATCCAGCCGCTCCCAGTAACTTTTTCCGTCCACGGTAATTTGCACTGGAAGGATGTCGATCCCCGCTTCTTTTTCCATCTGCGGGGGAATGTCACAGGCGGAATCGGTCAATACGGCAAAAGTGCGTTTTGGCATGCAGTGTTCTCCTGACGTTGAGTGTGGGCGCAGGGGCGCCCCGTGGTGTTGCACAGTAGCTACAGGTGCCCCGCGGCGGCCAGGCCCGCAAAATCTTGCTGGCGCAGGGCTTCGTACACCCCCACCGCCACCGTGTTGGAAAGGTTTAGGCTGCGCAGGGTGCCGCGCATGGGTAGCCGCACCAGCGCCTCCCGCTTTGCGCGCAGCAGGCTTTCGGGCAGACCCGCATCCTCCCGCCCAAACACCAGGCAGCAGCCCGGGGGGTAGCACACGTCGGTATAGCGCCGGGGGGCCTTGGTGGTGAAAAAGAAACAGGGGCCGGGCGCCGCGGCCAAAAAGGCGTCCAGACTGTCGTGATAACGGATGTCCAGTTTGTCCCAGTAATCCAGCCCCGCGCGCTTGAGTTTCGCATCCGTTACGGTGAACCCCATGGGCTTTACCAGGTGTAGCGCCGCGCCCGTGCAGGCGCAGGTGCGGGCCACATTGCCGGTGTTTTGGGGGATTTGCGGCTCCACCAGCACAATGTGCAGCGGCGGCGGGGCCATCGGCTCACTCATACGCACACACCCCGCTGGCGCGGCTTAAAATAGGCAGGCAGGGCTCAAACCAGGCGCCCTGGCGCACCGCGCTGCCTTTGGCCGCCGTGTTTTTGATGGATTCTTCAATGAAACGTGCGCTGGCCCCAGCGGCCTGCTCCAGCGGCAAACCCGCCAGCATCAGCCCCGCCAGGCCCGCCGTGAACAAATCCCCGGTGCCGGGGTAGCTTTGGGGCTGCATGTGCACCCCCAGGGTGAACCGGAGGTTTTCCGCGGGCAGATAGCCCAGCATCTCCATGCCACCGTCTGTGGCCGGCACGCTGGTTACCAGCACCGTGGCCCCGCCCCCCGCCAGGCTTGCCAGGCGGCCTTGCAAGCGTTCCGGTGTCCAGGTGGCCGCGTCTTCGCCAGCCAGCAGGGCGCTCTCGGTAAAGTTGGGGGTGATGAGGTCGGCCTTTTGGCACAGCGCCTGCATCCCCGCCACGGTCTCCTCTGTGATGCCGGAATACAAAGCCCCCTCGTCGCCCATGGCCGGGTCTACAATCTTGTAGCTGCCGGGGTAGCTTTCCAGCGCTTTTTCGGCCAGGCGAAACTGGCCGGGGCTGTTGAGGTAGCCGATGTACACCGCATCAAAATGGGTGCCCTCGGCCACGATATGCCCAAGCGCACGCAGCCCAAACTCCGAAAGATCCAGCACCTGTACCCCGGTGAAGCCCCCCGTATGGGTGGACAGCAGCGACGCGGGAAAAGGGCAACACTGTACGCCACAAGCCGCCAGCACGCAGGGCGTGGCCGAAAGGCTGGCCCGCCCCACAATGGAAAGATCCATGATGCACAGCACCCGTTTGGGCATTTCCACAGGCAGCCCCCCTCTTTTGCGGGCTGCCTGGGCAGTCCAAAATAGCCGGCCACTGGCCGGATACTTCATTATATACTGCAACTAGAATCAATTGCAAGTTTTGCCGCACTCGCGCCGGGGGGCGGGCACTTTGCAAAAAGGTGTTTTGTATGCCTGCGCCATTTTCGGGGCGGCAAGGGCGGCGCCCGCGTGTAAACCCCTGCTTTGGAATAGGTGGTAAACGGGCAAAGCCCGGCAGTTTATCCCTGCCGGGCTTTGGTTTTCCTTCTAATGCTTTCCTTCTGGCGGGGCCAGGGGCGCTTCAAACCAGAACATGGCCCCCTCGCCCTCTTCGCTTTCCACGCCGTAGGAAAAACCGCTGGCGGCGAAGATGGCTTTTGTGATGGACAGACCAAGGCCCGTGCCGGGTTTCCCGGCGTCGGCGCGGCTGCGGTAGTATTTGTCGAACAGGTGGGGCAAATCGTTTTCCGGAATACCGGGGCCGTGGTCCAGCACTTCCACACGGGCGCGGTTTTCGGCAGTACGCTGCACCCGCAGGCCTATGTAACCGTCCTCGCCCAGGTGTTTCAGCGCGTTGCCCAACAGGTTGTGCAAGGCACGTTCCAAAAGGCCCGGGTCGGCCAGTACATCCAGCGGTTCCTCTCCTTCAAACACAAAATGGTAATTCTCTTGGCGACTGGCCTCCACATAGCGCTCGCCCACCTCATCGCATAACTGGGTGAGGTCAAAGCGCACCGGCTCGGGCTTTTCAGCCCCGCTGGACACCCGCGAAAGTTCCAGCACATTGCCCACCAGGGCGCTTAGGCGGTTGCTCTCGTCCACAATCACGTTCAGTTGTTCGGTGCGTTTCACGGGGTTATCTCCGGTTAGGTCCCGCACTGTTTCGGCGTAGCCCTTTATTAAGGTAAGCGGGGTGCGCAGGTCATGGCTCACATTGGCGTATAAATCTCGCTGTAGTTCGTAAGAACGCTTCACTTCCTCGGCCATCTGGTTAAAATCACCCGATAGCTGGGCAATCTCATCGCAACCCTTCACAGACACACGGGCATCGTAATTGCCGCGCGTCACCTCGTGGGTGGCCGCCGAAAGCCGGGTGAGGGGTTTTGTGAACCAGTGGCTGAACACAAACGCGCACAGAATGGCAATGAGGATGAGCAGCAAGGCCACAAAGAACATCAGTTCGCTTAGCACCTTGGTGGCCTGGGGCACCCGCTCCAAACTCACCGAGATAATCACCGCCAGTTCCCCCCCGGCCGCCGTGCGGCCCATCACCATCTGTACCGGGGTTTTGTGGTAGCTACTGCCCTCGTTGAACACGGTTTGGCGCAGATATTGCACCGTGTCGCTGTTGGGGCCCGCCTCTTCCCCCAGCATGCCGTTTTTATCGTGTAGCAAGCAACGGGCGGAAAGGCTATCTTGCAAAAAGACATTGCGCAGGTTTTTGCCGGAGATATCAATGCAGAGATGTTCAATCTGCATGTTTCCACTCTCTATCTCCTGGTTCAGCAAATCGATGCACTGGGGCGAAAGCCCCTCCACCATCCCCTCTTCGGTCAGGTACAGTGCCGTCAGGGGCACGCCCCCGTCACCGGCTTCGTCCAGCACCTTTGCAAACACACCCATGGTACGCTCTAAATCGTTGTGGATGGAGGCATTGTACACCGGCTCCAGCAGCTCCACGGCAAACAGCCAAAATAGGCCGATGAGCAACAGGCACACCAGCACCACAAAAAAGGTGAGTTTGCGGCGGATGCTGCCCGCAAACCATTTGCGCAGGGTGCAACGTTTGCTTTCTCCCTTCACGCCTATTTCGCCTCCGGCTCAAATTTATAGCCCACACCCCACACCGTGGCAATACAGTTCCGGTAGGGCCCCAGGTGGCCGCGCAGCATTTTCACATGGGTGTCCACCGTGCGGTCCTCCCCAATATAATCGTAATTCCACACTTTTTGCAGAATCTTCTCGCGGGATAACGCAATGCCCCGGTTGGCCGCCAAAAACACCAGCAGGTCGAACTCCTTGGGGGTCAGTTCGGCCGTTTTCCCGTCTATTTTCACCGTGTGGGAAACGGTGTCCACCGTCAGCCCGCCAAACACATAGCTCTCGCCATCTACCTTTTCCTTGGGCAGGGTGCGGGCCAGTACGGCTTTCACACGGGCCACCAGCTCCCGGGGGGAGAAGGGCTTCACCACATAGTCGTCGGCCCCGCCTTCCAGCCCAGCCACCCGGTCATATTCTTCGCCGCGCGCCGTCAGCATAATCACCGGTACATCCATCTTCCTCTGGCGCATCTCCCGCAACACGGTCATACCGTCTACAAAGGGCATCATGATGTCTAATAGCACCAAATCGATGCCGCCCTTTTGCAGCGCCACCAGCGCGGCGGAACCGTCTGCCGCCTCTTCGGCCTGGTATCCCTCATGCTCCAAATGTTCCCGAATCAACTCCCGAATCCTCGGCTCATCATCTACAATCAAGATATTTACCATTGCACTTCCTCCATCCCAAACAATGATTAGGCAGCCAGCCTAAACAACAAGTCTTCTTTATATTCTATCATATGCCGGGGGTATGTTGTAAATGTGAAAAGGGCCGAATTTCGCCGCAGGCGGTTTAGGCAAGCCTAAAAAAGATGCATAGAGTACACCTATGTATAAATAATACAAATAGTATTGGTTTGATTTGAAAACTTTTCCCGGAAAGCGTACAATATCTAGCAATAGGTATGAGGAGGCCCCCGATGTTATTACCCATTCTCACCCTGCTGTGCGCGCTGGCCTTGCTGCTGGTGTTTTTTCTGCTGCCGGGCGAAAGCAGCCCCGAACAGCGGGAGCCATTTTGGCGCGCCAACATCGCCCACCGGGGCCTACACCAAAAGGATGGTTCCATCCCCGAAAACAGCCTGGCCGCCTTCATTGCCGCAGCAGACGCCGGCTATGGCATAGAACTGGATTTGCGCCTTTCCGGCGACGGCGAGGTGGTGGTGTTTCACGATGAAACGCTGGAACGTGTTTGCGGGGTGCCCGGCCGTGTGGACGAAACGCCCCTGGCCAAGCTCAAGCAGCTTTCGCTTTTGGGCAGCGGGCAACGCATTCCCACCCTGCGCGAGGTGCTGCATCTGGTGGATAACCGCGTGCCCCTGGTGCTGGAACTGAAAAATGGCGGGGATTACAAAAGCCTGTGCGAAAAAAGTTGGCGCCTGTTGCGCCGGTATGACGGGGATATCTGCGTGGAGAGTTTCGACCCCCGTATCCTGCGCTGGTTTTGGAAAAATGTGCCCGGCCTGCTGCGCGGGCAATTGGCGGCCCCACCCCGGGTTTTGCGGCAGGGCCTAAAAGGGCTGGCCGTGGGCTGGCTGTTTACCAACTGC
>CAYYLW010000158.1:0-5670 GCA_964472465.1 uncultured Oscillospiraceae bacterium
CCTTGTAGCCGTCTATCATCACCAGGGTGTGGGTGTCGCTCTGGCGCAGCAGATACTCGGCCTCATGAATTTTGTAGGCGGTGTTCACCGTAACCAGAATAGCCCCAATTTTGGTGGCCGCCCAGAAGGTGATGAACCACTGGGGCACATTGGTGGCCCAGATGGAGACCTTGTCGCCTTTTTTCACACCCAGGCCGATGAGGGTGCGGGCAAAACAGTCCACCTCATCACGGAATTCCTTGTAGGTGCGCTCATAATCCAGCACCGTATATTTGAACGCGGTCTGGTCTGGAAATTCCTCCACCACCCTATCCAGCAACTGGGGGAAGGTGATATCGATGAGGGTTTCTTTTTCCCAAATATATTGGCCTGTTTTGGTTTTGTTGTCGTACAAGGGGGTGCGCTGCTCCGCATTGCTGCCATACTTTGCCATGAAATTGGCAAAATGTGGAATGACAATACCGGGGTCTTCAATATCCTGGCTCCAGCGCTTCACCCACTCTAAGGACAAAAAGCCCTCATAGTTGATGGAACGCAGGGCCATGCGCATCTCATCCAGGGGCATGTCGCCTTCGCCCATCATGCGGTAGTGGATTTTCCCGTTCTCCATCACGGAATCCTTCACATGCACATAGCGGATATAGGCACCCAGGTTTTGCACGGTCTGCTCGGGGGTTTCCCCGGCAAAGCGGTAGGGGTGGTGCACATCCCACAGCGCCGCCACCCAGTCGCTCAGCACCAGTTCCAGCAGCTTGTACAGGCGCTTTGTGTCGGCGTACACGCCGTTCGATTCCACCAGCAGCACCACGTTATTTTCCTGGGCCAGGGGTACCAGGCGCCGCAACAAGCCCGCAATGAATTCGTCGTCCACCTCGTCGCCGCGGGGCTCCGGGTTGCAGTCTGCCAGCACGCGCACGAAGGGCGTGCCCAGTTTTCCCGCCAGGCGAATGTATTCACTGAGCTCCTTGATATGCTCCTCTTCCCGCCACTTAGATTTTAAGCAGCAATGGGAGGAAAAGCAGGGGATGGACAGGCCCATGGCATGCAGCTTGCGGATGGTTTCGGGCAGTTCCGCATCGGCAAAAGGCTGGGCGCGCACCGCAAAGATATCGTCACCCAGGCCCCGTACCTCCACACCCTCAAAGCCAAAATCCTGCGCAACAGAGGTGATATCCTGCCAGCTCCAATCTGGGCAGGCCAAGGTGGAAAATGCCAATTTCATGTTCATTCGTTCCTTTCTCACATCAAAAGATTCTCATGTATGGTATCTGATTCTCGCCGGGTAGGCCGGCGGGCATAAAAACAAAAAACGCCCCTTGCATACAGCAAGAGGCGAAGAAAACTTCTCCGCGGTACCACTCTTGTTGGGGCCAACCCTGGCCCCCACTCGGTGCGCGTAACACGCCAGCTCTGTAACGGGAGCGCCCGGCCGTTTCTACTGGGGCATTGGGCCCGTTCTAAACGGCTGCTTCAGGGGGAGTTCATCCGGTTTTCCACACTGCCTCTCAGCCATCGGCAGCTCTCTGTGGTGTTCCACCGGGTGGGTGGCCCTGTCATTGCATTTAAAAAAATATAGATAGCAAAAGTTATTATATCGGCTGGCCGGGCATCCGTCAACCACCAAGCGTATATTTTGGGCCTATTTGCCAAATTTTACTTGCGTTTGTCGCCCTCACGTATCTGCACACGGCGTATCTTCCCGCTGATGGTCTTGGGCAGTTCCTCCACAAATTCCACGATACGCGGGTACTTATAGGGCGCCGTTACCTTTTTCACGTGGTCTTGTAGTTCTTTTTTCAGTTCCTCACAGGCGGTGTATCCCTTGGCCAGCACCACCGTGGCCTTCACGTTGCAGCCACGGTCTGGGTCCGGCACACCGGTAACGGCGGTTTCCAGCACGGCGGGATGCTCAATCAAGGCACTTTCCACCTCAAAGGGGCCTATGCGGTAGCCGCTACTTTTGATGATGTCATCGTTGCGGCCGCAGAACCACACATAGCCGTCCTCATCTTGCCAAGCGGTGTCTCCGGTGTGGTACACGCCGTTGTACAGCACTTTTTTTGTAAGCTCCTGGTCCTTATAGTAGCCCATGAACAGCCCCAGGGGGCGGTGGGCCGGGTCGGGCACCGGCATGCAAATTTCTCCCTCTTCGCCCACCTCACAGGGCTGGTCGCTCTCATCCAAAATGCAGCAACAGGTGAGGGGCATGGCCTTGCCCATGCTGCCGGGCTTCGGCTCGCACCAGGGGTTTGTGGCAAACAGCACGGTACACTCGGTTTGGCCGTAGCCCTCGCGCATTTTAAGCCCGGTGGCCTCCAGCCATTTGTAGTACACCTCGGGGTTCAGCGGCTCGCCCGCAATGGAGCATTTTTTCAGCGAGGAGAGATCGATGCTGGAGAGATCCTCCTTAATGAGAAAACGGTAGATGGTGGGGGGGGCGCAGAACGAGGTGATTTTGTACTTTTCAATCAGATGCAGAAAATCTGTAGGTTTAAAACGGCTGCCGTAGTCATACACAAACACCGCCGCCTCGCAGATCCACTGGCCGTAAATTTTGCCCCAACTGGTTTTGGCCCAGCCGGTATCGGCCACCGTGAGGTGCAAATCCGTCTCGTCCAGGTTGTGCCAAAACCGGGCCGTGGTGATGTGGCAGAGGGGGTAAAAATAATCGTGCGCCACAATTTTGGGGTTATCGGTGGTGCCGGAGGTAAAATAGGCAATCATCACTTCCTGGCTGCTGGGCGCGGCCTCGCCCGTTGGGCGGGTAAAGGTTTCGCTGGCCTGCGCCGTGAGGGTGTTCAGTTCAGCGTAGCCCTGCCGCTTACCGTGCAGCATGGCTTTCACCTTCACACAGCCCCCGGTTTTTTCCACCGCCTCGTCAATATGGCCGCAAAGTTCGTCCTCGTGGGTGGTTAGCACCATCTTGATATCCGCTTTTTCAATGCGGTACACCAAATCTTTGGTGACCAGCATGTGGGTGGCGGGGATTAAAATGGCGCCAATTTTATGCATGGCAATGGTAAAATACCAGTATTCATAGCGGCGGCGCAGCATGGCCAGCACGGCGTCTCCCCGGCCTATACCCAGCGAGAGCAGCGCATTCGCCATCTTGTCGCTCATCCGTTTTACCTCGGCAAACGAGATGATTTTCTCCTCACCTTGGTCGTTACACCACACAATGGCGGTTTTGTCGGGCTGGGTTTTGGCCAGCTCGTCCACCACGTCGTAAGCAAAATTGAAATTTTCAGGCATCTCCACCTGGAAATTTTCGTAAAAATCCTCGTAGGATTCATAATCCGTTTTGCAATACCGATGTATAAAAGCCATTCTCTCAATCCCTCCCCGTAATCGTCACCAGCAACTGGGCCGGGGTATTGCCAAGGGCCTGGATGCCGTGGGGGTAGGTGGAATCATAGTAGATGGAATCTCCCTGCTGCAAAACCGATTCATATTTCGCCACCGTCACGCGCACCTGGCCCTCCAGCACATACAAAAACTCATGGCCGCTATGGCTGGTCATGTGGGGGGGCTCTTCGCCGGTTTTTGGCTCCACCGTGATGAGGTAAGGGTCCAGCTTGCGGCCCGAAAAATTGTACGCCAGAGACTTGTAGTCATAGGCCTTGCGCCGCTCAATGCCCACGCCCTTGCCCTTGCGCACCACCGAGTAGACCGAGAGTTTTGCGCTCTCTCCCGTCAGCAGTTCCGTCATGCTCACATCAAAATTAGCCGAAATATCGTGCAGGATGCTCACGGGAATTTCCACGCTACCGCCCTCGTATTGGGCCAGGGTAACGGGGGTGATATCCAGCTTCGCGGCAAATTCCTCGCGGCTTAGGCTGTTCAAATCGCGCACACCTTGGATGCGCGCGCCAATCTCACGGTTCAAATCAGACATACCGTGTTCCTCCCATTTTTAAATTCGCCAGGGGTGGGGGCTTGCCAAAAACAGGCCGGAATAGGGGCTAGATAAAGCCCATATCCAAGGCTTTTAGGTTCAGCTCCAGCAGTTGTTTCTTGCGCTCCGGCACCAAGCTGCTCATCAGTTCTTTTGCCTCCTCCAGCCCGCACAGGCCGGTCTCTTTCAGCACCTTGCCCAGCAGTATCACATTGGCTAAGCTGGGCATGTCCGCGTCGGAGGCCATTTGGGTGGCCGGGATGCCAAAGGCGGTGATATCGCTGCGGGCAGGGGCGCGCTGGATGAGGGAGCTATCGTAAAACAGCATCCCCCCCGCTTCCATGGCGGGCTCGAACTTATCCATGCTGGGCAGGTTCATGGCCATGAGGATATCCGGGGTGGAGACGATGGGCGAACCGATGGGCTCCTCCGCCAGAATCACGCTACAGTTGGCGGTGCCGCCCCGCATCTCGGGGCCATAGCTGGGCAACCAAGACACCTGCTTTTCCTGGTTCATGCCCAGCAGCGCCAAAAATTTCCCCGCGAACAGCACGCCCTGCCCGCCGAACCCGGCCAAAAGAATCCGTTTCATCTATTTGCCCTCCCCGTCTGCATACTTATCTTTGTAGACGCCCAGCGGGTACACCGGCATCATGTTGTCTTGCAGCCAGCCCAGGGCCTCTACCGGGTCTACACCCCAGTTGGTGGGGCAGGTGGACAGCACCTCTATCAGGGTAAAGCCCTTGCCCTCGGTTTGGTAGCGGAAGGCTTTTTCAATGGCTTTTTTGGCACTGCGCACATTTTTCACGCTATCCACCGCCACACGCTCGATGTAGCTGGCCCCCTCTAGGGTGGCCAGCATCTCGCTCACCCGGATGGGGTAGCCGTTGGCGGCCTCGCTGCGGCCATAGGGGGTGGTTTGGGTCACCTGGCCAAGCAGGGTGGTGGGGGCCATCTGGCCGCCCGTCATGCCATAGATAGCGTTGTTCACAAAAATCACCGTGATGTTCTCCCCACGGGTGGCGGCGTGCACCGTCTCAGCGGTGCCAATGGCGGCCAGGTCGCCGTCGCCTTGATAGGTGAACACAATGTTTTCCGGGTTCGACCGTTTGATGCCGGTGGCCACGGCCGGGGCGCGCCCGTGGGGAGCCTGCGCCATATCACAATCAAAATAGTTGTACGCAAACACCGCGCAGCCCACGGGCGCAATGCCAATGGTTTTGCCGGTGATATCCAGCGCATCCATGGCCTCGGCCACCAGCCGGTGGATGATGCCATGGGTGCAGCCCGGGCAGTAGTGCATGGTGGCATCTGTCAGGGCTTTGGGTTTTTCAAACACAATCGCCATTTTTCTATCCTCCAAACTGCTTTTTAAAGCAGTAACATATCATCGTAGTGTGCTACAAAACGGGCGCCCCGTATGGAGAGGGCGCGCCGGGCCATGGTGCGCCCTTTATTTGCCGCAGGTGTTCGCCTCTCTAATTTTGGCCGTTATCTCCTCAGGCACCGGCAGCACGCCGCCGGTGTGCCTGCACAGCAGCACCGGGCGTTTGCACTCGGTGGCCAGCTTCACGTCCTCAATCATCTGGCCCATGCTCAGCTCGGCCACCACAAAGGCCTTTACCTTGCCCGCCAGCTCTGCCAGGGGCTTTTTGGGGAAGGGCCACAGGGTGATGGGCCGCAGCAGCCCCGCCTTGATGCCCTCGGCGCGGGCGGCGTCGATGGCGTTTTTGGCAATGCGGCTGGGCGCGCCATAGGCCACCACCACCACCTCG
>CAYYLW010000159.1:0-5604 GCA_964472465.1 uncultured Oscillospiraceae bacterium
CATTGCCGGCGCCGTTCATCTTCCAGAATCGCAGGTTTTGCATGGTGGTTTTTCTCCCCTTACGCGGATGGGTGGGTTTGTTTGTGTTCAGTATAACATAAAAACACACGCACGTAAGGCTTTTGGAAGAAAAGGCGGGGCGGGAGAATCACCCGCCAAAAGCCTCGTTCCTGGCAAGACAAAGTGTAATGAGATGTATATTGTGATAAAATGCCGCATATTGTATAATTTGGGTGTCAATTCATTTTGGGCCTATTTCCGCTGGGTGCGGAATAAAAAGCGGGACGAAAACGCCTGTAAGACATGCTCATAAACAGGTTAGGGGGAGGGGATGGGCATGCAAACCATGCAAAGTGTTTGGAAAACGGTCAATGTGGTCATTTGCGATGACGACGACAGATGTGTACAAAAAATACGGGATTTGCTACTGGGGCTTGAGACAGAACTGGAGCTTGCGATGAATATTCGGTGTTTTGGCGATGGAAATACGCTTATGCGCCAGGATTTATCGCAGACGGATGTACTGTTTTTAGATATCCGCCTAAGGGAGCTCAATGGGCTGGATATTGCGCTAGAGCTGGCGAAGAACAACCCAAACTACAAGCTTATCATTGTAAGCGAAGTGATGACCTACGCCGTGCAGGGGTATGAGGTGGATACCTTCCGCTATATTGTGAAAACGGATTTAGAGAAAGCGGTGCCGCGATATTTTGCACAGGCTATACGGGAATTGGGTTTTTTTCGCGAAAAACGCGTGTTCAAATTTGTGGAGTGTGGAGAAAGAGCCTTATTTACCGATGCCATCGTGTTTGTGGAATCTAGCCAGCAGTGTTGCATTTTTACCGTGGCGGCTGAAACGAAAACGCTTAAAATTTGGAAGGTGCCGCTGAACACCGTACAAGAGATGTTGCCTGCGGACGAGTTTGTTCGAATCAGCCGGTCTATGCTGGTCAATGTCCGCTATATCAGGGATGTTGAAAATGCCAAAGCTGTGCTGAGTGACGATACAAAACTGGAGGTTACCGCGTATCGGGCGAAAAAAATACGGGACGAGATATTTATCAAGAAAGGGCGGCTGAAAATTGGCAATGCTTGATTTTCCCATCACGTTCGTTCTTTCTGTTTTCGATGGAATTTGCGTCACCCTACTTTTGAATGCCTACCTACGCAAGAGGGCTTTTTTTGAAACCAGATGGGGCAATGTGGCGGTTAGCCTGTCCATTGCCCTGGTGTGGACTGCCATCATTCTTTTGGTAACAAGCTACGTTCCCCGCAGCTACCAAGGCTTTCAAAGCATCGCCATTCTTATTTCTGGTTTTTTGCTGGCTGTCGCTTTTTATCGCACGCCCACAAAAATGTCTTTGTTGCCCATGGCACTGGTGTTCATAGCGCAGCATGTGCTTTTGATGCTTACGGAGCTGGTGGAGGGGATTGTATATTGCTGGGTGCAAAACATTCCCCTGGCAGAGGCACAGGGGGATCCCGCTGCCTTTTTAGCGGCGGGAATCGTGTCGCGCATTGTGCTATTCTTCATGATTATCGCGTTTCTAAGGCGGCATAGGCTTGGCCGGGGGATGTTTAGCGAAAAGGGCATCAACCGCATTTGGCTAACCCTGCTGTGCCCCGCTGGTGTTACGGTGGTGGCTGTATACGCGCTTTTATTCGCCTACCATGATACCAACGAAACGGGACGTATCTTAATCATTGTGGCGGCCATGAGCCTCATGTTTCTCAAGTTGGTTATCCTGTATATTTTCAATGAGGTGATTGCCAACGAAAATGAACTCTCGCTGGCAGGGATGCAGGTGCAGCAAATTGAATACCAGCTACAAGCCGTTTCCGCCATTGCACGCATCAGCCAGGAGCACGAGACCTTGTTGCATGATGAAAAGAATAAATTGGTTATTGTGCTGGACCTGTTGCAAACAGGAAATATCTCAGAGGGGGTGAGCGCACTAAGATCGATTGCGGGCGAGATATCGGGTGTGGTGCGGGAGGCCTACACCGCCTATCTCAAAACCGATATTATGCTTTCGGTTAAACATGCGGCTGCGGCCGAGCAGAATATACAGATGACCATCAGTGCAAAGCCTTTTGGGCCGGGTAAGCTTCCCCTGCGTGACGAGGACCTGGCCGTTATTATGGGGAATATTTTGGACAATGCCATTGAAGCTGTGGTTCAATTGCCGAAAGACCGGGTGATTAAAGTAGGTATGGAAGAGTGCGGCGAGGATTATTTGATTACGGTAATCAACAATACTGCATCGGATATTGAGATTGTGGACAATATAATCCCCACCACAAAAGTGGCAGGCGGGCTGCACGGTGTGGGGCTGAGGAGTGTGGGCCGGCTCCTCCATCGTTATCAAGGCGAATATTTTTTGCAAAGTGATTCCGGCTGGTTCCAGTTTACCGCCCGAATTCCCTTTCAACAGCGCGGATGAAATCATTCTTTGGGCAGCACAGAAAAAGGAACCGGAACCCCGGTTCCTTTTTAGTTTTTCTGAATTTAATTCAAGAGCAATTTAAGCAAAACTTTACTACGATAATCTCCTATTGAGTGCTTAATTGGCTGCGTTTTTGGCAAAAACTGACACAAAATACGATAATTCAAATGGCAAACGGACAATTCGTGTAGTTTATATTGCATAATAAAACAGAAATGGGTATAAAACAAGTAGGAGATTACACTATGATACAGAATTTCGCTTTTTGGTTGGCCGAAGTGTTTGTGGAAAAAGGGGTGTGTAAGCCCTCTGAATTTGAATGGGCGAAGTATAGAAGCGAGCTGTTTTTGGGTAAGTGGATTACGTATTCGCTCATTCTCCTGGTGGCCCTGTGTTTTCAAGATGTGCTGGGCGCCGTATTGTTTATCCTGTTTTTTACATCTTTAAAAAAGTACACGGGTGGGTATCACGCCAAAACGCAGTTCCGGTGCACACTTTTTTCTGTACTGTATTATGTGCTGGTTCATTTTTTGGCACAAGTGGTGGAAAGCAGTTCTGCCAAGGTTCCTATTCTTTTGGGTTCCCTATTGCTGTCTGGGCTGGTGGTGTTTATTTTATCTCCCATCAACAATCCACAGCTAGACCTGACCCCGGTTGACATGGCCATTTACCGAAGAAGGGCGCTTCTCTGTTTTGGCATAGAATCGGTTAGTATACTGGGCATGTGGTTGCTTCGTGTACCGTTTTTTTATGTGGCAACCTGCGCCCTATCGGTTGTGTTGGTGTCTGCCGCAATTGTGTATGCGAAAATCATAAAACAAGAGGTGGAAAAAAATGAAAACTGAAAAAGAACAAAAGAACCGGCTACTGAATGGTGTAAAAAACTTGATTATGGGCCCCGATTTGCCACAGGAACTGCGCTGGGGCTGTTCCTCCGTCATTTTTTATCAGCCGCAACGGCCCAAAATGGAAGAAGACAAAGAAAATTGTGATGATATGAGGTAATATAAGTTATGGCGTTTGAGGGGCAGGTAATTCACGACCGTTACCGGCTGGTATCGGTGATAGGCCAGGGCGGTATGAGTGTGGTGTGGATTGCACAGGACACGAACTTGGGTTCATTCTGGGCCATCAAGGTGGTGAAGAACGATTCCAGCGTGCAGTTCGACGCCTTTTTGCGGGAAGTGGATTTGCTCTCTACCCTAAACCACCCGGATATCCCCCGCATTGTGGACCGCATTGAACTGGGGGACGAGTATTTTGTGGTGATGGACTTCGTCTCCGGCACCACGCTGGGCAAGGTGCTGCACAAATATGGCCCGCAGGAGGAAAAGCAGGTCATCGAGTGGGGTGTTCTGCTTTGCGACATTTTAAGCTACCTGCACAGCGCACAGGATGACCCCATCATCTACCGCGATATGAAGCCCGAAAATGTCATTCTCACCCCTTCGGGCCGGGTCAACCTCATCGATTTTGGCATTGCGCTGCCCTGCCGGCGGGGCCAGCGGGTGCAGGGGGAGGCCCTGGGCACCAAGGGCTATGCCGCCCCGGAACAGTACAAGGGGGCCAGCGGCCTGCTCAACGAGCACTCGGACGTATACAGCCTGGGGGCCACTTTGTTTTGCCTGGCCACAGGCACCACCCCAGGCAAGCCGCCGAACGGTGTACCGGCCCTGCGCTCAGTAAACCCCGATCTTTCAGATGCCTTTGAATACTGCCTTGCCAAGGCCACCGCCGATGACCCCGAAAGCCGCTATGAAAGCGCGGAGGCATTTCGGAAGGACCTTGCCAATATCGAGACACTCTCCCGGGTGTATCGCAAAAAGATGAAGCGCCGCATGGCGCTTTTTCTTTCTAGTTTTCTGCTTAGTTTCGTGTTTGCCGCCACCGGCGTGGTGGGCTATTTTCGGGTACAGAACGATTTGGCGGATATTTTTCAAAGCTCCTTCCAAAACGCCACCGCCTATGAGCGCGAGGGGGACAGCCAAAATGCCGCCGTGCAGTATGCCCGGGCCATTGCGGCCAAACCCGCCGATAGAGAGACCCATGAGCGCCTGTTCCGTACCCTGCTGCCGGAGGATGGAGACGAGAACGCGCGGGCCAAAACCATGGAAGCCATCGACGAGATGCGTAAAAGCTATTTGGAAAACCCGCGTTCCCCCCTGTTTCAAGACCCCGCCCTGCTGTACACGGTAGCAAAGCGCTGCCTAGAGGTGCAGGACGCGGTGTATGCGGGCTATGCACGGGATTACCTTGCACTGATTCAGCAGAGCGAGGAATACGCGCAAGGGGCTTTTGATTCCCGGGAGCTGCAAAGCTTGGCGGTCATCTCTGCACACCTTGCGCAGGAGAGCGCCAACACAGATTACACCCAGTTTGCGGCCTCGCTGGCCGAGCTGGAGGGATACACCGATACGGCCACCCTCTCGGTGGATGAGCGCCTTGGCAACTACTATACCCTCATTCAAATGTACAGCACCTACCCGGCGGGTTTGGAAGGGGCCTTCGAAAAGGCCTATGAGATTGGCGTGAAGGCCCGCGATTTGCTGGAGAGCAACGCCAGTGATGAGACCATGCAGTTCAACAACATCATTCCGATGTATGAGCTGCTGGCCACCGGGCAGTACAACAGCGCGGCCTATTATACGGCGGATGCCGAGAAGGAAAAAGCCTACCAAAACAGCCTGGAATGGTTTTCGAATTTGGACGCCCTAAACGTGCAACTGCCTGAAAACCTGCAACTGAAAAAAGCAAACGCACATTTGAATATTTTTGAATTGTACAACACGCCCAGCGGCGCGGGGGGCGGGGCCGCTGGCCACCTGGGCACCGCCACAGCCCTGTATGAGGAGATGGTGGCCCAGAACAGCCTTTCCTTCCTGCCCAATGTCTACCTCACCAAAGCCCTGCTGTATGCCGAACTGCAAAAACCGCAGGAGGAGCGCAGCATGGCCGGGGTGCTGGAAAGTTATGGCCGCACATCCCAACTGGCCAGCGGAAACAGTAACCTGGGCAGCATGGAACTGATGCAATACAGCGCTTTAAAACGGCAGTTGCAAAATGCCGGGCTGGAGGTGTAAGGGCATGAATATCCTACTGTACTACGGCGGGTTTGGGCTGGCCATCTTTTTGTTTTTGGCGGCCTGCGTGTTCTTTT
>CAYYLW010000160.1:0-5582 GCA_964472465.1 uncultured Oscillospiraceae bacterium
GGACGGCCATGTGCGGCTGATTCAACTGGCCGACCACAGCGCCACGGTGGACCGTGCGCTGAACATGTTGCCGGATTTGATTGACAAGGTGAATGCCTTTTTAAGCAAAAACAAAAAGGACAAAACCCCCAGCGCCGCCCCAGAGGCCCCCTGCACCAGCGAAGCCGAGGTGGTGTTGCTGGAAGAGGAGGACTAGGCCCTTTTCTTTACGGCTTTTGGCGTGCCCGCCTGGCCAAAGCCCATCCCGTACACACCCTGCCACATGCCTGGGCGAAGAGGCCCGTGGCATGTGGCATATTGTTCGCAAACAAATGCCCCCTATAGGAGAAACCTGTGAAAGAAGAACGGATACAAAAAGTGATGGCCGGCAGGGGGCTGTGCAGCCGCCGGGCCGCCGAAACCATGATTTTGGCCGGGCGGGTGAAGGTGAACGGTCACCCTGTGCACCTGGGCGACAAGATGAACCCCGATAAGGACGCCCTGAGCATAGACGGGCAGACCATTCCCCACCACAAAAAGGCCGAGCAACTGTATGTGATGCTGTATAAGCCCCGTGGCTACCTGTGCACCTCCAGCGATGACCGGGGCCGCCGCACCGTGATGGAACTGGTGCAGGGCCTGCCCCGCCGGGTGTACCCCGTGGGCCGCCTGGATAAAGAGAGCGAGGGCCTTTTGCTGCTTACCAGCGACGGAGACTTTGCCCAAAAGCTCACCCATCCTTCCGGCGGGGTGAGCAAGCTGTACCGCGTAACGGTGCGCCCGCGCGCCAGCGAGGATCAAATTGCCCGCATGGCGTCCGGCGTAACGCTGGACGACGGGCACAAAACCCTGCCCGCCACGGTGCGCGTGGTGGACGAGGATGAAAACCGCAGCGTGCTGGAAGTGGTGCTGAAAGAGGGCCACAACCGCCAGGTGCGGCGGATGTGCGAAGCGGTTGGCCTGGAAGTGGCCCGCCTAAAACGCAGCGCCGTGGGCCCCATCAAGTTGGGCATGCTACAGCCTGGCCAGCACCGCATGCTCACCTCGCAAGAGGTGGCCATGCTGGTGCGGGGCAGCAAGAAATAATAAACAGGAGGGGGGGCCGCCATGCTCAGCATGCAGCCCATCCGGGAAACGGATGTGATTGCCCTGCTTTGCGCAGGGCGTTTTGCAGGCGAGGTAGAGGGCTATGTGGTGATGGAAGGCCCCGAATACTGTGGCTATGCGCTGTTCCGCCTGGAGGGGGACACAGCCACGCTGCTAGACACCTCTCTTAATACCCCCTTGTTGCTGGACGGCGCCGCCCGGGCCTGCCTGGCCGCCGCCGAACGCCGGGGCGCCCGCCAGTTCTGGGTAAACGCCGATTGTGCCGCCTTGGCCCAGTGGGGCCAGGCCCACGGCGCGCCCCCTATGCACACCGCGCCCATTGCCCCGCTGTGGGGCCACTGCGGGGCAGAATAAGCCCCGGCCCCACTTTGCATTTCCCGCCGCCAGGCGGTATACTGGTGTAATATCCCCTGCAAAACGGGGAGCGCCCGCGCGCACCGAAAGGAGCCCCCATGAACCAGCCCGATCGCTGCCAAAGCTGCAAACAAGTTTTTACGCCGCAGGACGACATCGTCATCTGCCCGCATTGCGGCGCGCCGTACCACCGCGCTTGCTACCAAAAAGAAGGGCAGTGCGTCTACCACGATAAACACACCCAGGGCTTTGAATACACCCCGCCCCAGGCCGCCGCGCCCAATGGCCCGCCCTCCCCGCCGCCGGGCGGCCAAACAGCGGGGGGGCCTGCGGCCGCTTGGCAAGCGCCGCCCCCGGCAGGCGGAGCAGGCTTTGCCCAAAAAACGGCGGGTGGCGGCACTGTATGCCCAAACTGCCGCACCATCAATGAGCAAAGCCACATCTTCTGCGAGAGTTGTGGCTACCCGCTGCACAACCCGCAAGGGGCCCCTTCCGGCAACTGGCAACAAGGCGCCGGGGGCTGGCAGCCACCTCCCCCGCCCCCTGGCGGGATGCCGCCGCCTTTCATGGCCGGGGGTTTTGCCCCGCCCGTCTACGATATGCAGGGCGAATTTGACGGCATTCCCAAAAACGAATGGGCCAGCTTCATCGGCCCTTCTGTGCAGGACTATTTTTTGCGCATGGGCCAGCAGGACCGCCGTAAAAGCAAATTCAGCTTCACCCTCAGCGCCTTTTTCTTTTCCCACCTGTATTTTGCCTACCGCAAGATGTGGGGCTGGGCTTTGGTGGCCGTTGCGCTGCAACTGGTGCTAAGCGCGCCCAGCTACCTGGCCATTTTTTCGGATGCCGGCATCAGCCTGCTGCCCGGCCTTACGGCGGGAAATTTGACCCTGATGCAAGATATTTCCCTGTATCTACAAATTGTACGCAACCTGGCCTTTGGGGTGTTTTCACTTTATCTCTACCGCAAAAGCGCCGTGAAAAAAATCCAGGCCCTGCGCAGCAGCGGCCTGGCCGGGCTGGACTACCAGACAGCCCTGACGAAAAAGGGAGGCGTGAGCGTGCTGGGTGTGGTGGCCGTGCTGGCCTTTTTCTTCCTGGTGGTTACCCTGCTGGTGATGTATGGGGGCGAACCCTTCATGACCTATATGATGGGCGAAGGCAGCCCCTTTAATTTCTTTGGCGACTTGTTCCAAGGCCTCGCCTAGCACCACACCAGAGCAAATTACCGTACATGCGTGATGCTTCACTTGGCAGAAATGGCGAATGGCTTTGTTCGCTCTGGCTCTATGGAAAATGTATCTGCACCAAAAACCGCCCTTTCTTTCCCAGCGGAAAGCAAGGGCGGTTTTTCTTGTGTAGCCGGGGCTGGATGTGCCCCCCGGCTAAAAAGTTTGCACAACCTGGGGCCCTGTTGCCACCGGGGGGGCCACAAAAACCTGCGGCGCCAACCCCTTTAGCTTTTCGGCGGCCCGGCGAGCGGCGGCCTCCTCGGAAAACAGGCCGAACACAGCGGCCCCGCTGCCCGTCATCATGCTGCCCAGCGCGCCCTCGGCGTCCAGCACGGCGCGGAGGGCCGGGGTGTCCTCTCCCCCACTCGAAAATTCCAGAGCGTTTTGCATATGGGCAGCCAGGGCGGGCAAATCACCCCTTTGTAGCGCCGCCACCGCCGCGGGAATATCCGGGTGCACCGGGCTGCCCAGTTCGTCATAGCGGGCGTATGCCTCCGGGGTGGAAACGCCCAGCCGGGGCATGGCAATGGCAAACCAGCCGCTTTGCAGCGCTGGCAGCGCTTGCAAACATTCGCCTATTCCGGTGGCCCGGGCGGTGCCGCCTTGCAGGGCAAAGGGCACATCGGCCCCCGCCGCAAGGCCAATGGCCTGTAGTTCTGCCAGCGAAAGCCGGGCGCCATACAGCGTATTCAGCCCCACCAGCACCCCGGCGGCATCGGCGCTTCCTCCGCCCATCCCCGCCCGGGTGGGGCAGCGTTTGTGCAGGGTGATGTCCGCCCCGGCCAGCAGGCCTGTCTCTTCAAAAAAAGCCTTCGCCACCTTGGTGGCGGTGTTTTTTTCATCGGTGGGGATACCGCTGCCCGGGCAGCGCAGGGAATAACCCATGCTGCGGGCCACCTCCACGGTCTCATACAGGCCAATGGCCTGCATCAGCATGTCCACCTCGTGGTAGCCACCCGTGGCCAGGCCCAGGATATCCAGGGCCAGGTTTAGCTTCACCGGGGCCTGCACCACCACTTTTTTCAGCTTCTCCCGCACCCGGCTCCCTCCCCTATGTGTTTTGTCTTCCCCGCGGCCTTACAGCCGGAAAAGCCGCAGCTTGCGCACCTCAATGGCCTTCACTGGGCACATCTCATGGCAGCAAAAACAACGGATGCATTCCTTTTGGCGGATATGCGCCTTGTTCTTTTCAAGCTGTATCACCTGCGCCGGGCATATCTCGGCACATTTGCCACAGCCCACGCACTGCTTTTTGGTCACCACCGGGTGGGGGGCAGCCCGCCGCGTGAAGGCCGGCATGGCCCCGCGCAAAAAACGGGGCAGCCGCCCGCTAAAATCCACCCGGTCCTGGCAACTGGCGGGCAGGGCAAAATCCGCAAAGGGGCGGCGGGCCGTCTCCTCCTCTGCCACCAAGGCGTTCTCGTCAAACAACAGGCCGCAGCGGCCATTCTGGGCCGCTGCCACCAGGGTGGGCACCTGCGCTGGGTCCAGCCCCATATAGCGGCAGATGGCCAAATCCAGGCTGTACGGGTCTTGCGAGGCCAGCAGCAGCCCGGTTTCCCGTACCCTGCCCCCGGCGGGGCCGTCCCCCTCCATGCCCAAAATACCGTCCACCAAATGCAGGCCGGGCTTCACGCATTCGCACAAATCCACCAGCATCTGGCCAAAATGCTCCCGCTGGGGGAAACGCATGTGGAACTCCGCCTTTGTTAGGCCCGGCACGCAGCCCAGCAGGTTTTTTACCGCGCCGCTCATCCCCGTGAGCACATGGGTTTTTAGTTTGGGCAGGTTTAGAATATAGTCGGCCTCCAAAATGGGGCGTATCAGTTCAAAATTATGCACCAGCACCCCCTCGGGGAAATGGCGCGGGGCGCTCTCGCAGCCCGTGTAGGCCCGCGCACCCGTCTCGGCGCACACAGCGCTCACCCCGCAGGCCTTGTACACCCCGGCCATCAAACCGGGGGTATAGGGGCCGCCGGGGGAATCGGCCACGGTGATGGAAGCAATGCCCCGGTTTTGCAGGGCTAAAATCACCCCGCGCAGCACGTCCGGGTGGGTGGTAACGGCGTTTTCGGGCCGGTGCCTGGCCAGCAGGTTCGGCTTGATGACCACCCGCTGCCCCGCTTTGGGCAGGGCGGTGGCGGGAAAACGGGAAAACAAAGCCTCCACGGCCTCTACGGCCGCTTCTTGCGCGCCGGGGGCCGCGGTGGCCACATACACCCTACCGTTCACTGCCCACCCGCTTCTTGGCGCAGCCGCTCCAGCAACTGGCCAATGCGCTCAAGAGCCCGGGAGATATGGTCCAGCGAGTAGGCATAGCTGATGCGGATAAAGCCCTCGCCCGAATCTCCAAACGCGGTACCCGGCACCACGGCCACCTTGTATTCCATCAACAAACGCTCACAGAATTCGGCGCTGGAAAGGCCATAGGCGCGGATATCCGGGAACACGTAAAACGCCCCCTCCGGCTCAAAGCAAGGCAGGCCCAGTTCTTCGAAGCGCTTCATCAAAAAGCGGCGGCGCATGTCGTACTCGTCGCGCATCTTGGCAATCTCATCGTCCGCCTCGCGCAGCGCCACAATGGCCGCGTACTGGCTGGTGGTGGGTGCACACATGATGGCCGCCTGGTGGATGGTGTTCATGGCGGCCATCAGCGGGGCGGGCCCGCAGGCGTAGCCCAGCCGCCAACCCGTCATGGCGTAGGTTTTGGAAAACCCGTTCACTACCACGGTACGTTCCAGCATGCCGGGCATCTGCGCGATGCTCACATGCCCTTCACCGCCGTAGGTCAGCTCGGCGTAAATCTCGTCGCTCAGCACGGTGATATCGGTGCCACGCAGCACTTCGGCAATCTCTTCCAAATCCTCACGGCGCATCACGCCCCCGGTGGGGTTGCTGGGGAAAGGGAAC
>CAYYLW010000161.1:0-1000 GCA_964472465.1 uncultured Oscillospiraceae bacterium
CGACATGGCCGTCATCTTCACCGTGGGCGACCCCGCCTGCATCGGCGCCATGGCCGCCATCAAAGCCGCGGGTGCCAGCACCGTGATGATTGGCTTCGACGCGAACCCCGAAGCGCACGAGGCCATTCTGGACCCCGAAAACGGCAAAGTGTGGGTGGCCGACGTCGCCCAGGATCCTTACCAAATCGGCTACCAGATTTCCGAGCAGATGGTGAAATACCTCACCGAGGGCAGCGTGGACAAAGACGTGATTCTGATTGCCCCCTACCTGGTGGATGCGAGCAATGCCGTAGCCGCCTAAGATGTTTTAGAAAGTTTCTGCCCGAGCAAGGCCAGCGCCAGGCTCGGGCAGAATGCGGAAGGGAAGGGGCTGTATAAAATGGCCCCTCCCCTCCATACCACACGGCACGGGCCCTGCGCGCGCCGCGTGGCATGAGGGGGAAACCCCCGGCAGACGGGAACAAGAGGCAGCCACGAGACAGAAGGTGAGGAGTGAAAGGCAATGGAACCTTGTTTACAAGCGGTGAACATCAGCAAAGTTTTCCCGGGCGTCAAAGCGCTCACCGATGTTTCGCTGGATTTCTTCTCTGGTGAGGTACACGCGCTGATTGGGGAAAACGGCGCGGGAAAATCTACCTTGATAAAAATACTTTCGGGTGTGTATACCCCCACCGAAGGCCATGTGGTGCTGGAGGGGCAAACCCTGGATTTCAAAGGCCCACGAGATGCGCTGGACAAGGGTATATTTGTCATCCACCAGGAACTCAGCATTGCAAGCGACCTCACGGTGGCCGAGAATATCTTCCTGGGCGAAGAAATGTGCAGTGGCCTCTTTTTAAACAACCGCAAAATGAACGAGCGGGCCGATGAGCTGCTGCGTTTCATGAAAGTGGACCACTCCATCAAAGCCACAGACTTGGCGGGCAGGCTTACAGCGGCCCAGCAACAGATGGTGGAGATTGCCAAGGTCATCAACAAGCAGGCCAAGGTGGTCATCATG
>CAYYLW010000161.1:1011-5563 GCA_964472465.1 uncultured Oscillospiraceae bacterium
CCAGATGTGCGACCGCGCCACCGTGCTGCGCGACGGCTGCAAGGTGCGCACCGATAAAATTGCCGATATCACCGAGCGGGAGCTGGTGAGCAGCATGGTAGGCCGCGAGATAAAAGATTATTTCATCCACACCTCGCACGAACGCGGCGAGGAGATGCTGCGGGTGGAGGGCCTCAGCCGGGGCCATGAATTCAGCGACATATCCTTCACCGCCTACTCGGGTGAGATTTTGGGCATTGCCGGGCTGGTGGGCGCAGGCCGTACCGAGGTGATGGAGACCATCTTTGGCGCGCGCGTGGCCGACGCTGGGCAGGTGTTTGTGAAGGGGAAGGCCGTGCACTTTAAAAGCCCCAAAGACGCCATTGCCCACAAAATTGGCCTTGTGACGGAGGACCGCCGCACCACAGGTCTCATGCTGGGGGCCATGGTGAAAGATAACATTGTGCTGCCCAGCCTGATTTACCACCACAAAAGTCTGGGGGTGCTGGATGCCCGCTGGGAAAAAGAGGTGGCCGAGGAATATGTGGGCAAGCTGCGGGTGAAAACCCCCAGCATCGATACACCGGTGCAGAACCTTTCGGGCGGCAACCAGCAAAAAATTATCCTGGCCAAATGGCTGATTGCCGAGAGCCAGATACTGATTTTGGACGAGCCCACCCGGGGCATTGACGTGAATGCGAAGAGTGAGTTCTATGCACTGATGAGCGACTTTGTGGCCCAGGGCGGCTGCATCGTGATGGTTTCCTCCGAACTGCCCGAGGTCATTGGCATCAGCGACCGGGTGCTGGTGATGCGCGAGGGCAAAATAAGCGGGGAGCTCAGCCGCGAAGAGGCGAACGAACAATCCATCATAGAGCTGGCCAGCCAAACGGCCTAAAGCCCACTGGGCAACAACAGGAAAGGTGTGCGGGAGATGCAAAAAGTGAGCAAAGGCAAGTTTAACCTGGCAGAGTTTTTTATGAAGAACATGGTGGTGGTGATTCTCATCATCCTGTTTTTGGTGTTTGGTATCGCCACCTCGTCAACCTTCTTTAGCGCTACCAACATCGTCAACCTCACCACCCAAATGGCCATCAACGCCATGCTTTCGGCGGGGCTTACCTACGTTATCATCCTGGGCGGCATCGATATTTCGGTGGGCTCGGTGGCGGCGCTGGCGGGCGTGGTGGCCTCTTTGGTGGGCGCGCAATTCCCAAACATGAGCACCCTGGGTTCGCTGGTTATTTTGGTGGGCTCGGCCCTGGTGGTGGGCGGCGTGTGCGGCGCCTTCAACGGTTTGATGATTACCAAATTTAAAGTGGTGCCTATGATTGCCACCCTGGCCATGCTTACCATTGGCCGTGGCTTCTGCTTCATCCTCTCAGGCGGCACGGCGGTAAGCGGCCTGCCCAACACCTTCGCCTGGCTGGGCGCGGGGCGCTGGCTGACGACAGAGGGCCGCGCCCAGGGCTGGATTCCAAATATCACCGTGTTTGTGATTATTGTGGTGGCTATTGTGCACCTGCTGCTGAGCAAAACCGTGTTTGGCCGCCATGTATATGCCACCGGCAGCAACCGCAATGTGGCCCACCTCTCGGGCATCAACACCGACCTTACCATCTTTAAAGGCCATGTGCTGTGTTCTGTGATGGCGGCCCTGGCGGGCGTATTGAACGCCAGCAAGCTGCAAAGCGGCCAGCCCGCCGCCTGCGAAGGCTACGAGATGTATGCCATTGCCGCCACCGTGCTGGGCGGCACCAGCCTTACCGGGGGCAGCGGTTCGGTGGCGCGTGCCATGTTCGGCTGTGCGGTTATCGCGGTTATCAACAACGGCATGAACCTCTTGCATGTGAACAGCTACTGGCAAAAGGTGGTCATCGGTACCATCATCCTGCTGGCGGTTATCATGGACATGGCCCAGAAAAAGAAAAAAGTGTAGGCGTAAAGCCGATTGAGGGATGCAGGGCATTCCCAGACAGGAAGGAACCAAGCCGTATGATATGGGGCGCAGAAAACACAGACTTTTTCGCCTCCCGTTTTTTCGATGGGATGGAGGCGGCTTACCCCGAGCGCTGGCGCAAATTCACCGGGGAGAAAAACACGGCCGCGCTTGTGAAGCGGCAGCCCACACCGGGCCAAGTGGCCATTGTGGCCAGCGGCGGGGCGGGCAGCGGGCCGCTGTTCCCGGGCTATGTGGCCGAAGGCCTGGCCGACGCCGTGGTGGTGGGGGGGCCGTTTGCCGCCCCAAACGCCTACTGCTTGTATGAGGTGGGCAAACACCTGGGGCAGGAAAAAGGCGTACTGCTTTTGTATAACAACTTTGCCGGGGACTTTCTAAACAACGATATGGCCCAGGAACTACTGGAGATGGACGGTGTGCCCGTGGCCAGCTTTGCCGTTACCGACGACATTGCCTCGGCCCTGGGCGAGGGCAGGGAAAAACGGAGCGGGCGCTGTGGCATCGGTTTGCTGATGAAGCTGGCGGCCAGCTATGCCAGAGATGGCATGGGCCCCTGCGAAATTGCCGAAAAGCTGGAAGCGGCGAACGCCCGGCTGGGTACCCTGAGCATGATGACCGATTTTGAGCGAAATGAGATTGTTTACGGGAATGGGTTCTCCGGCGAGCCGGGCTTCCGTGCCGAAACCCATATGGATATGGACAGGATGGCCGAAGAGGCCGTGGAGATGCTGGTGGAAGATTTGCAGCCGAAAGCGGGCGAGAGAATGGTTTTGCTCATCAACCGCCTGCGCTATACCAGCTATGCCGATAGTTACTTTGTGGCAGCCAGCGCCAAAAAGGCACTGGAAAAAGCCGCCCCCGTGGCACAGTTGCGGGTGGGAAGTTATTCCAATATACTGGATGTGTATGGTTTTAACTTTAGCATTCTATGCGCTAGCGATGAAATGCTGGCCCACCTGGGGGAGCCTGTTTACACAGACAGTTTCATCCTGTAAGGCCAGCCATAGGGGGATGAAGGTATGTTTCCAGAAGAGCGGCAGCAGAAAATTTATGACATCATTTGCGAAAAGCGCTCGGTAAAAGTGAGCCAGCTAAGCACCGCGATGAATATTTCCGAGGTGACGGTGCGGCGAGATTTGGAAGAACTGCACCGCCAAAAACGAATTTTACGCACCCACGGCGGGGCCATTGCCATGTACTCGGTGGCCAGCGAGGTGAGCGCGCCGGAGCTGATTTCCAGCCATAAGAGCCTGGACGAAAAACGGCTGATTGCCCAGAAGGCCTATGGTCTTATCAGCGATAACGACACCCTGCTGCTGGAAAATTCCAGCACGGTGTTTGAGCTGGTGAAGATGATTGCCACGGGTGAGCGGCGGAACCTGCGGGTGATTACCACCTCTCTGCTTATGGTGAGTGCCTTTGCCAACTGCGAGGATATCAAGGTGATTTTGGTGGGGGGCGAAGTGAACTACCGCCACAACAACCTAGAGGGGCATATCGCCAAGGAGATTATTAAGGGCCTGCGGGCCGATAAATGCTTCATTGGCATCAATGGAATAGACCGCACCTTCGGTTTTTCCACCCCGCGCTTTGAGGACGCCGAGGCCAAAGACAGGATTTTAGAATCCAGCATCCAGTCCTTCATCCTGGCCGATAGCAGCAAGTTTGAAAAAACGTACCTGGCCAGGGTGACAAGCCAGTGTGACTATCTGATTACCGACAAGCGGATGCCGGACTGTGAGTATGAATGGCTGGAAGAGCAGACCAACCTGGTGTTTGCAAACGAGGACTAGGGCAAGCAAGAACAAGCAAAAGGGGACGACATGGAAACACTGAGCGAAAAGCAACTGCAAGACGCGCTAAAGCTGGTGTGCCACCGTGTGGTGGCCAGTGAAGCGCGGCTGACCGAGATAGACACCATCATTGGAGATGGAGACCACGGCATGGGCATGCGGGAGGGCTTTACCGCCCTGCTGGAGCTGCTGGAAGCAGAGTGCTACCAAACACCGTTTGAGCTGCTGCGCGCTTCGGGCATTCAGCTACTCAAAACCATGGGCGGGGCTTCGGGTGTGATATTTGGCACCATGTTCACCGGCGGCTACGAGGCCGTGCAGGGGAAAGAGACACTGAGCGCGGCCGACCTTGCCGCCTTTTTCGCGGGCGGTGCGGCGGCCATACAAAAGCGTGGGCGCAGCGGGCCGGGAGACAAAACCATGCTGGACGCGCTGTTGCCAGCCGTGGCTGCCATGGAGGAGAAAAGCCGCCACACCAGCGACGTAAAAGCAGTGCTGGAGGCGGCTTGGCAGGGGGCAGAGGCGGGCGTAAAAGCCAGCGAGCAGATGCTGCCGCGCACTGGGCGCAGCAAAAACTTCCGCGAGCAGGCCCTGGGCTACCCGGACCCCGGCGCGGTTTCGGTGTCCATCATATTCAAAGGGCTATTCGATGGTGTATCCAATGTATAACATTTTATATTTTATAACGTAAGGAGAATGTAGACTCATGGGAATGGAACGTGTAAGCGAAATATTGAAAATGGCGGATAAGGCAAACACCTCGGCGATTGCCTTCAACTGCACCGATTACAGCATGATTCAATCGGTGGTGACGGTGGCG
>CAYYLW010000162.1:0-5557 GCA_964472465.1 uncultured Oscillospiraceae bacterium
CCGGCAAAAAGGCCCAGACGGCGCAGAATACGGCGTTGCTCTTCCGCCGGGGCTGCTTGTTCAAACAGGGCGGCACACATTTGAGCAGTGGGGTCGCAGGCTTCATCGGCCAAGGTGCAGCCGGCGGCTTCCAGTTCCTGCTGCCGCACCATCTCACGGGTAATGCAGGCGGCCAGTTCCGGGCGCTTTGCAGCGGCTTGCTGGTATTGGTGTTTGAGTAGGGGGTAGGCAGGGGCATACAAAAGTCGTTTGGCTCCCTCATCCTCCAGGTGGTCTCGCAACTGGTGGAAGCTTAGCATCACCAGACCGTCGGCGGCTAAATCCAGCCCTTGTGTCCCGTGTTGCATGGGGCGTTTTAGTACAGGATTCACAATACAGCCCTGAGCCAGTATCTGCCCTTTTTCACCGGAGATGGCGTCTGCCAACAGGGCAAGCAACACGAGGTCGTAATTCAGCAACAGGCGGCTGAACTGGCCATAATTCTTCCCAAGATGTTTGCATAGGCCACAGTAGTGCGCACGGTATTGTTCAAAATCCCGTATTTTCAGTTCACATTTCACTGGCAACACATAACCGAACAAGCAGGCACCCCCCATGTGGCTTAGCGGCAAAACGGCTGTATTTGGCTAAACCAACATGGCTATCATACACTATTTAAAAGGCACTGGCAAGAATTGACAAAATGGCCGGGGGACTCTATCATAAAAAATGGAAATAGAATAGGAAAGGCAGTGCATAGAGGATGAAAAAACCGTTTGTAACGAAAGCGCGCCTCGAGGAGATCATTCAAGAATACCCTACACCCTTTCATATCTACAGTGAAGAGGGGATACGTAATACGGCCAGGGCGCTGAGGCAGGCCTTTAGCTGGAACCCGGGTTTTAAGGAATATTTCGCGGTAAAAGCCACGCCCAATCCCCGTATTTTAGAGATTTTAAAGGAAGAGGGCTGTGGGGCGGATTGTTCCAGCAAAACCGAGTTGATGATGAGTGAGGCGGTGGGCCTAACCGGGCGAAACATCATGTTTTCGTCCAACGCCACCCCAGCCGAAGAATTTGTATATGCCAAAAAACTGGGTGCTATCATCAATTTGGACGACTTTAGCCATATCGATTTTCTAGAGCAGCATGCGGGGATTCCCAAAACCATCTGTTGCCGCTATAATCCGGGGGGTGAATTCACCATCCACAACCGGATTATGGATAGCCCCAAAGATGCCAAGTACGGGTTTACCAAAGAACAAATGCGTGCGGGATTCATTAAATTAAAAGAAAAAGGCGCCGAAGAATTTGGTATTCATGCCTTTTTGGCCAGCAATACCTTGGGGGGTGAATACTACCCGGTGTTGGCCCGTACCCTGTTTGAAACTGCGGTTTGGCTACAGAGGGAAACCGGGGTACACATTGGTTTTATCAACCTAAGCGGCGGGGTGGGCATCCCCTATAAACCAGACGAGGCCGCCAACGATATTTCTTCCATTGGCGAGGGCGTGCGGAAGGCCTACGAGGATGTTTTGGTGCCAGCAGGCATGGGAGATGTGGCGATATTTACGGAACTAGGCCGTTTTATGCTGGGGCCGAACGGCCAACTGGTGGCCACCGTACTGCACAAAAAAAATATCCACAAGGACTATTTGGGCCTGGATGCCTGTGCGGCCAACCTGATGCGCCCGGCCATTTATGGCGCGTATCACCACATCACCGTCGCGGGGAAAGAAGAGCAGCTTACTACACATCTGTATGATGTTACTGGGTCTTTGTGTGAAAACAGTGATAAATTTGCCATAGACCGCATGCTGCCGGAAACCGAGATAGGGGACCGGGTGGTGATTCATGACACCGGGGCCCACGGCCATTCAATGGGTTACAATTATAATGGGAAATTGCGTAGTGCAGAACTATTGCTGCGTACAGACGGCAGCGTGGAATTGATTCGCCGCGCGGAGACGCCGGAAGACTATTTTGCCACGCTGGATTATCCGGGGCTGCCCAAGAAATAGTTGACAGTGGCCTGCCTAGTTTGTTATCATTTAGGTAAACAATTGAATAGTGCCTTATCAAGAGTGGCTGAGGGATCAGGCCCTGAGACGCCCGGCAACCTGTCTTTATGGCAAGGTGCCAAATCCTGCGGGAAACCCCCGATAGATAAGCTGTGTAAGCGCTCCGGGGTAACCTTGGGCGCTTTTTGTTTTGTATCTGTATTGCACAAGAAAAGGAGAATGGAACTATGAAAAGACTGTTTACTTCGGAATCCGTAACAGAAGGACATCCCGATAAAATTTGTGACCAGATTTCTGACGCGGTGCTGGACGCCGTTTTGGCGGCCGACCCCAATGGTCGTGTGGCCTGCGAGACCACGGCCAATACAGGTGTGGTGTATGTGATGGGGGAGATGAGCACCAGCAGTTATGTGGACATTCCCGCCATTGTACGCCAAGTTGTGCGGGATATTGGCTATACACGCGCAAAATATGGTTTTGATTATGAAACCTGCGCTGTTATCACCTCCATTAAGGAGCAAAGCCCAGATATCGCCATGGGGGTGAACCCCGGCGGCGCGGGTGACCAGGGTATGATGTTTGGCTACGCCTGTGACGAGACCCCGGAACTGATGCCCATGCCCATCAGCCTGGCACATAAGCTAGCCCAAAAACTGACGGATGTGCGGAAGGATGGCACCCTGGATTACCTACGCCCAGACGGGAAAAGCCAGGTGACGGTGGAATATGAGGATGACAAACCGGTGCGGATTGACGCGGTGGTGATTTCCACCCAGCATGCGCCGGAGGTGGAGCACGACACCATCGAAAAGGATATCATCGAGCACGTAATCAAACCGGTTGTGCCCGCCGGGATGCTGGACGAAAACACCAAGTATTACATCAACCCCACCGGGCGTTTTGTGGTGGGCGGGCCCCAGGGGGATTCTGGCCTTACCGGGCGTAAAATCATTGTGGATACCTATGGCGGCTATGCCCGGCATGGCGGGGGCGCATTCTCCGGCAAAGACCCCACCAAAGTGGATCGCAGCGCGGCTTATGCGGCGCGCTGGGTGGCCAAAAATGTGGTGGCGGCAGGCCTTGCGCGCCGCTGTGAGGTGCAACTGGCCTATGCCATCGGTGTGGCCCACCCCGTCAGCATCATGGTAGACACCTTTGGCACAGGCACCGTGGCCGATGAAACCATTGAAAAAGCGGTGGAAAAAGTGTTTGACTTAACCCCGGCGGGCATCATCAAGGCGCTGGATTTGCGCAAACCCATTTACCGCCAATTGGCTGCTTATGGCCATTTAGGCCGGGAGGATTTGGACGTGGCCTGGGAGCAAACCGATAAGGTGGCAGCGCTGAAACAGGCGGTACAGGGGCAATAAACATAAAGCAGGGTAGGGGGAACCAAACGGCATATGCAGCAAGAGACCGAGATTCTGGTGGGCCGCGTGGAACACGTGAGCTATGAGAGTGAAGAAAGCGGTTTTGCCGTGCTGCAATTGCAGGATGAAAATGGAGAACAGGTGTGTGTGGTGGGAACCTTGGCGGGTTGTGTGCCGGGGGAGGAGCTCACCTTACGCGGGCAGTTTACCACCCACCCCAGCTATGGCCCACAGTTTCAGGCAGAAGCTTGCGCTTTCCGCCTGCCGGAAGATGATGAGGCGGTGCAGCTCTATTTGGGCAGCGGTGTGTTGCCGGGCATAGGCCCGGCAACCGCCAAGCGCTTGGTGCAAAAATTTGGCGCAAAAGCATTGGAATTGCTGGCGAACGAGCCGGAAAAATTGGCGGCGGTGCAAGGTCTCACGGAGGGGAAAGCCCGGGAGGCCAGCCGCCGCTTTATTGAGCGTTACAACGCCCGGGAGGCCATGCTGGCTTTGGCTGGCTTGGGGCTTAGCGCGCCGGAGGCCGTGGCGGTGTACCGCCAGTTTGATAAAATGACCATGACCTATGTGGAGGAAAACCCCTACCGTCTGTGCGGCTACCCTCTGTTCATGCCGTTTGGGCGCGCGGACGCCATTGCCGAGCAACTCTCCTTCGACCGGGAGGGTGCAGAGCGTACCAGGGCGGCCATTTTATACACCCTGCGGCACAATTTACAAAATGGCCACACCTGTCTACCCTTAAACCGGCTACTGCAAACAGTATCGGAATTTTTTCGTTTGCCGCCCGAAGAGGTGGAGCGGGAGCTGGAATGGCTATGTGAAAGCGGGCAGTTGCGGCTGGCCGGGGCCGGGGACGATGAGAAGGTTTTTTTGGAAGAGATGATGCGCGCCGAACTGAACGCGGCGGGCCGTATTCGCATGATGCTGAACCGGGATTTTTCCGCCCCGGCCAATATTGAAAAGCAGATTGCCCGGCAGGAGGAAGTTGCTGGGGTGCAGTATGCACAAAAACAAAAGGATGCCATCTACATGGCTTTGCAAAAAGGCGTCGTAGTGATTACGGGCGGGCCGGGTACCGGCAAAACCACCACGGTGAATGCCATTTTGTCCTTGCTGGAAAGCCAGGCAGAACGGGTGTTTTTGGCGGCCCCCACCGGGCGCGCTGCCAAGCGGATGAGCGAGCTGACCGGGCGCAAAGCCTCCACCATCCACCGGCTGCTTGAGGTGGATTTCCGCGCAGGGATGGAGTTTCCGCGCTTCAAATATGGGGAACAGAACCCCCTGCGCTGTGACGTAATGATTGTGGATGAAGTGAGTATGGTGGATGCGCTGCTGTTTGAAAGTTTGCTGCTGGCCTTAAAACCAAACTGCCGCCTGATTTTGGTGGGGGATACCGACCAGTTGCCCAGCGTAAGCGCGGGCAATGTACTACGGGGGATTTTGCAGTCCGGCGTGGTGCCCACGGTATGTCTGGATGAAATTTTCCGCCAGGCGGCCGCCAGTTTGATTGTGCGAAACGCACATCATATTGTACAGGGCATCGTGCCTGAGACGGGCAGCAAACAGGATGATTTTTTCTTCTTGCCGACCTATGGGCAAAAAGCGCAACACCTGGTGTGTGATTTGGTGAGCCGCCGCCTGCCTGCCAGTTATGGGTTTTCGCCCTTTGGTGATATACAGGTGCTGTGCCCAGGGCGAAAAGGTATTTTGGGCACCGAGGAATTGTGCATCCAGTTGCAGGAAAGGCTGAATCCGCCCGGGGGGCAAAAGCCTGAATGGCGGTACGGGAACACCTTGTTTCGCCTGGGTGACAGGGTGATGCAGGTGAGAAACAACTATGATATCCCCTGGACCCGCACCGACGGAGAGCCGGGCGCGGGTGCTTTTAACGGCGACATTGGGCTGATTGAGGAGCTGAACCCAAAGGGCGGCAGCATGACGGTGCTGTGTGAGGACCGGCATGTGTATTACACCAGCGAAAATTCGCACGAATTGGAACTGGCTTATGCCATCACCATTCACAAAAGCCAGGGCAGTGAGTTTGAAGCTGTCATCATCCCGGTGAGTGATGTACCAAACCCGCTGCGGTACCGCAACCTTTTGTATACGGGGGTCACCCGGGCAAAAAAGTTATGCATTCTGGTGGGGGAGGAAGAGGTGCTGGTGCAGATGGTGCAGAATGCGCGGC
>CAYYLW010000163.1:0-5543 GCA_964472465.1 uncultured Oscillospiraceae bacterium
CCGCCCACATCCAGTTCCAGGCAAGAGCCGATGATTACCCAGATGGAGACGATCATGCCCAGCACAAACAGCACAGGGCCGCAAGGGGTTTTGTAGGGGCGGTTCCACTCGGGGTGTTTTTTGCGCAGCACCAGGGCGTCCAGGCAGCAAATGAAATACACAAGGCCCGCCGCAATGCAGGAAACCGCGTAGATGTACTGCACCCAGTTGTCGCCGCTAAAGATGCAGAACATGACGGTGAAAATGAGCACGACCAGGTTTGCCACCACGGGCTGGCCGCGTTTGTTCAGTTTGGTGAGGGCTTTGGGCATTTGGCCCAGTTGGCCCGCGCCGTACAGCACCCGGGAGGATGAAGTCCAAAAGCCCATCAGGGTGGTGAAAGCGTGCAGAATGCCGGCGATAATGGCCAAAATAGCCACAATGGCGGGCAGGGAGTACTGGGAAATGAACTCCGGCTCCGGCATACTCATGCCGGCCACCATGTTCCAGGGGCCCATGCCGCCAATGGCCATCACCACAATGAAGTACAAAATGGCGGGTACAAACAGGGCCGATAGGATGACCTTCCACATTTTGGAAACGGGGAAATTGGTCTCCTCAATCATGGTGGGGGTCATTTCAAACCCGATGAACTTTAAGCTGAACACCGCCATGGCCACAAAGATACCGCGGAAACCCTGCGGGAACAGGCCGCCCTCGGCGCTGAGGTTGGAGGCAGACCAGTGGCCGCTGAAGAAGAGGGTGCAGCTTACGATGAGGCTCATGGCAATCATGGCGAAGAAGAAGATGTTGGCCAGTTTGCCGGTGAGGGAGATGTTGAGGTTGGACAGGATGTACCACAGCACCACAATGGCGATGGCAATCCACACCGAGGCGCCCGCCGGAATGGGCACAAAATAGCTGATGGCGGTGATGAAGATGAAGGCCATCATGGGGGGCTCCACCACCTGGATGAGGAACATCATCCACTGGGCGGCCCAGCCAGCCTTGTGGCCAAAAGCGCTGGTGGTCCAAATATCCACGGAGGAGGCAAAGGGCAGCATGGCCGTAAGCTCTGAAAAGGCTAGGCCCACCGGCACCAGCAGCAAGGCCAGGATGGGGAAGATAAACGCTGTGCCTGCCCCTGTTACCGAGAACCAGTACGGCGCCTCGGCCAGCCAGCCGCCGATAACCGCCCCGGAAGCCAGGGCAATCATGGAAATGAAACTGAGGTTGCGTTTGAATTTGGGTTGCTTGTCTTGCATTGTAGTTCCTCCTTTTGCACATGAGTGAGACACTGTACACGGGCCAAGAGATCCGCAGGCCACTAGCCGAGGGCGGCGATGCACTCCTCGGTGTTTATAACATGGCAGTAGATGTTGTTGAGGATTTCCAGCTCGTTGTCTTGAATGCGCTGGGTAGAGGCCATGCAGGCGTCCTCAATCAGCCATACCTTGAAGCTCTCATCCGCCAGAGAGCGCACAGTGCCGGAGACGCATTGGTCTGTGAGCACGCCGGTTACCACCGCCGTATCAATGCCCATGTTGTGCAGCCAAAGCCGCAGCGGTGTGCCGGTAAGGGCGCTGTCGGTGGTTTTGGCAATCACAATCTCATCCTCTTGGGGCTTTAGCTGGGGCACAATTTCGGCGCGGGGGTCGCCCGGGGGCAGCAGCAGCTCGTTGTAACCGGTGGCCTTATGGTCCAGGCTGCGCTCCCGCCCGTCCTTGGTGCGGCATTGAATGGTGGCGAAGCACACTTCCAGTTTCCGCTCGCGGAAGGCTTTCAGCAGCTTTTCGTTGTTGGGAATCACCACGTCCTCAATTTTTTTGTAGAAGGGCTCCCACCGCACGGCCTCTGCGGCCTCATCGGCGCTGGGGTTTGGGGTGTTTGGGCGGCTGATGAAGACATGCTGCATGTCAATCACCAAAAGGGCGGTGGTTTTGGCATTGATTTGGATTTCGCCCATGTCGTGGTCGTTCTCGTAGTAAAAGGATACGTGCCGGTTGTTTACTTTCATTCTGTCTCTCCTTTCTGTGGGAAGGCCCGGAAAAGCGGGCCTTCCCTGGATGGACCTTTGCTGGCTTCCATCTTACTAAAGGCATCCCCCGGCCCGCCAGCCTTTTGCCCCAATGCCCAAAATGGCGCAAAGCAACAGGGTAAGAGGGGAAAAACTTTGCATTTTTTATGAAATATTTTGCGAAGTTTGCTGTATACTGGGATACATGGCAGGAAGGGCCTGTTTTTTTGGGCGATTCCTTTATACTGTATGAATAGTAAACACGGATGGGGGGGAGCGGCCATGTGGCGTGTGTTGATTGCCGACGACGAGGGCATAGAGCGAAACTATTTGAAAAGCAATTGTGATAAACGCCCCGAGACATACACGGTGGTGGGGGAGGCGGCCACCAGTGGCCAGGCGCTGGAACAGGCCCTGGCCCTAAAGCCCGACGTGCTCATTTTGGATATCAACATGCCGGGGGCGGGGGGCCTGGAAGTGGCAAGGCAGGTGAAGGAGCAATTGCCCGGGGCGGTGGTGTTGCTGAACACGGCCTATGCGGAGTTTGAGTTTGCCCAAAAGGCGGTGGAATACCATCTGGATGCCTATTTGCTGAAACCCTCCCGCGAGGAAACCCTGCTGCAAACCATAGAAGCCCTGCTGGAAGGGCGCACGGCGCCGCCCTTGGAGGTGGAGGCAGCCAGCCCGCAAACCCAGCCGGTGGCCGAGTACATCGCCGCGCATTTTGCAAGCCCGCTCAGCCTAAAAGAGCTGGCCGATATCGCGCATTTTAGCCCCTCTTACCTCTCGCACCTCTTCCACGAGGAATACGGCCTCACCCTCAAGGCTTACATCAACCAGCAGCGCATCTGCCACGCCAAAAAGTTGCTGGCCTTGTCCTCCCACTCCGTAAAAGAGGTATGCCAGCAGTGCGGTTTTTCCAACATCTCGCACTTCAACCGCGTGTTTAAGCAGCTTACGGGCAAGGCCCCCGGCGAATACCGAAAGGAGCAATAAGCCATGCAGCCTTTTGTGCTAAGCCAGATTATCGACGAGGATTTCCAGCAGGAGGTGCAGGAGTTTTTTGCCTTTGCCACCGGCTTTGGCGTGGTGTTTATAGACAATGAAGGGCGGCACATTGGCCCCGGCAGCAACTTTTCCCGGTTCTGCAACGCCATCAACGCCTGCGGCGAGGGCGCCGCGCGCTGCGCCGGCAGCAACCGCCAGGCCATTGGCCTGGGGCTTTCCACCCTAGAGCCCTGTATCTACATCTGCCACGCGGGGCTGATCAACATCGAAATTCCCCTGGTGTACGAAGGACACTGCGTGGGCGCGCTTACCGCCGGGCAGGTGCTGTGCGAGGACGATGAGGGCTACCCGAAAGACCAGCCCTTTGACTATTCCCATTGGCCCGCCGCCGCAACCCTGCGCGCCTATTATGCCGAGATTCCCCGCCGCAGCCGCAAACAGATAGAGGCCACGGCGGCGGCCCTGGCGGGTATTAGCAACTATATTTTGCAAAAGGTGGCCTACGGCCAAATTCAGGCGGATTTGGCCGCCAACCGGGAAAAGCTGCTGTTGTACGAAAAGCAAAAGCTGGAACTGGAAAACCAGCTCAAGCGCGCCCAGCTAGACGCCCTGCAAAAGCAGGTCACCCCCCATTTCATCTTCAATGTCATCAACTCGGTCTCCCGGCTGATTAGCCTGGCGGAATACCCTGCCGCGCAGGAGATGCTGGACGCCTTTGCCCAGATGATGCGCTACAGCCTTTCCAGCGTGCAGCCAGAGGTGTTTTTGGAGCAGGAGCTGGGGTATATCCAAAACTACCTCACCATCCAAAGCATTCGTTTTGGCCAGGGCATCCACCACAAAATTGAATGCGACCCCCGCCTGCACAAATTGCGCATCCCCTTTTTCTCCCTGCAACCGCTGGTGGAAAACAGCATGGAACACGGCCTGCTGGAAAACCAAACCGGGGGCGAGGTGTGTTTGCGCTGCACCTTGGAGGACGGTAGTTGCCACATCCGCCTAAGCGATGACGGCGCCGGGATAGACCCTGCGCGCCTGGAGAAAATCCGCACCGAGTGCCTTTCCCGCAGCCCCGCCGCGCCCCCGGCCGAACACATCGGCCTGTACAACTGCTTCACCCGCCTAAAACTGCTGTTTGGCGAGGGGCTCTCCTTCGATATCCAAAGTAGCCCCGGGCAGGGTACGGCCATCCATATCGTGCTGGCTGGCGTGCGCGGGCGGGCCAGCGCGTAAAGAAAAGCGGCGCGGAAAAACGGCAGGCCAAACGTAAAATAATACGATTAGCCGCCGCTAATTGCTTGACAGGCGGGCCCCTTCTGTGCTACCGTAGGGCAAGACAATTGAACACTTCCGTGAGGGAGTAGACGGCGCGCCTTGGGCGCGCGGCAAGTCAACATACTGGCCAGTTTGGCCTGGCTTGCCTACAGGTGTGCAGGCAAAAAAGGGGCACGGCGGTTCTGCGCCGCCCCAAATGCATCCGCACTGAATGTCGAGACTCATGTGGCACCCGCCGGGGTGGTACATGGTCTTTTTCTTTTTTAGGAAAACTGTGTAACCAAGGGCCCCCGGGCGCCTTGGTTTTTTTGTGCCGGCCGGCAGGCCGAAGAAAGCAAAACAGGAGGAACCAAACGATGCAGCTAGTGACCGATGCCTTTACCAAGAACCGCGAGGCCCTGCTGGAGGAACTGCACACAAGCGAGGGGGAGGGCCTGAGCGAGGCCCAGGCGGAAGAAAACCGCGCGGTGTACGGCCCAAACGCCTTTCACCGCGAAGCGCCCCCCAGCCTGGCCAGGCGCCTGTGGGACGCCGCGCGCGAGCCGATGATTCTGATGCTGATTTTTGCGGCGGTCATCACCCTTGCGGTCAATCTCATCCGTTTTTTCACCGGGGGCGAGGCGGATTTTCTGGAATGCGTGGGCATCTTTGTGGCCATCTCGCTTTCTGTGGTCATCACAGTGGCCATGGAGGGGCGCAGCGCCAAGGCCTTTGAGCTGCTGAGCAAGCTGGGGGAGGAAACCCAGGTGAAGGTGCTGCGCGGCGGGCAGGTGCGGTTATTGCCCCAAAAGGAAATTGTGGCCGGGGATATTTTGCTGGTGGAAACCGGGGACAAAATGCCCGCCGATGCCCGGATTTTAGAGGGTTTTTCCCTGCATGCGGATGAATCGACCCTGACGGGGGAGAGCATGCCGGTGGGCAAGGACGCCGCCGTTTTGTTGGCGGGCAAGGTGCCGGTGGCCGAGCGCGCCAACATGCTGTATTCCGGCAGCTATATTTCCAGCGGCAGCGGGCGGGCGGTGGTAACGGCCGTGGGCGACGCCACCGAGTTTGGCAAGATAGCCAGGGAACTTTCCGGCACCGAGACGGGCAGCACCCCCCTGCAAGAAAAAATGGCCAAGCTGGGCAAGCGCATCACCCTGCTGGGGGCCACGGCGGCGGGTATTGTGTTTTTGGTGCAACTGGGCCTGTTTTTGGCCAGCGGCACCGCCACGCTGGACACCATCTCCGAGGCCTTCATCACCAGCATTGTGCTGATTGTGGC
>CAYYLW010000164.1:0-5513 GCA_964472465.1 uncultured Oscillospiraceae bacterium
ATGGTCGGTGGCGTTCACCTTCCCCCAGGTTAGGTTCCACAGCAGCCAGCTATCCACCGTGCCAAACAGCAGCTCGCCTTTCTCCGCCCGCGCGCGGGCGCCGGGCACATTGTCCAGTATCCACGCGGCTTTGGTGGCAGAGAAATACGCGTCCAGCGGCAGGCCGGTTTTTTGCCGCACCAGGGGGCCAAGGCCCTCTTTTTCCAGCCGCTCACAGGTTTCCGCGGTGCGGCGGCACTGCCACACAATGGCGTTGTACACCGGTTTGCCTGTGTGTTTATCCCACACCAGGGCGGTTTCGCGCTGGTTGGTAATGCCAATGGTGGTGATTTGCGGCGCCAACACCCCGGCGGCCACCATCACCTCTTCCAGCACCCCCACCTGGGAGGCCAGAATCTCGAAGGGGTCGTGCTCCACCCAGCCGGGCTTTGGGTAATGTTGGGCAAATTCCCGCTGGGCTACCCCCACCACCCTTTGGTTTTTATCGAACAAAATGGCCCGGCTGGAAGTGGTGCCTTGGTCCAGCGCCAGCAGGTATTTTTCCATGGTTCTCTCCCCTTTTTGGCGTTCTTTTCCCCATGATACCATATTGCCGCCCCGTGCGCCATGTGCTATGATGAAGAACAAGAGCGGGGCGGCAAACCGCCCCCTAGCCAGACAAAACACCACAGGGGGATTAGCACATGAAACGGGATGACTACATCTCTTGGGCCGAGTATTTTATGGCGATTGCCTGCCTAAGCGCCCAGCGCAGCAAGGACGGCAGCACCCAGGTGGGGGCCTGCATCGTAAGCCGGGAGCATAAAATTTTGTCTTTGGGTTACAACGGCATGCCCATTGGCTGCCAGGACGATTGCATGCCCTGGGCGCGGGAGGGCGAGCGGCTGAACACCAAATACATGTACGTGTGCCACGCCGAACTGAACGCCATTCTCAACCACACCGGGGGGGATTTGCGCGGGGCCATCCTCTATACCACCCTGTTCCCCTGCAACGAGTGCGCCAAGGCCATCATCCAAAGCGGCATTGCCGAGGTGGTGTATAAAGAGGACAAATACGCCGATACCGACGAGACCGTTGCCAGCAAGCGGATGTTTGACATGGTGGGGGTGAAATACACCCCCTACCAGCACACCGGGCGGCGGCTGACACTGGATTTATAAGGGCAAAACCCTAGGAGAGAACGGATGGAAACGCTGTATGTACAGGCGGGTAACCCGCCCTGCGCCGTGGAAATGGCCCTGCTGCCCTGCGGGCAGGATTTGGCCGTCACCATCACTGGGGGCAGCTTGCCGCATATCGGGGCCAGCGCGCTGGCCATCCCCCGCCCCAGCTTGCAAAACCCGGCGGCCCGCTCGGCCAGCGAAAGCGTGCTGTGTGTAACGGGGCACAAGGACGACCAGGTGGCCAAAGAGGCCGCCCACCGCCTGGCAGCCGCCTTTAGCTGCGTGGTGAACGCCTGTGCCGGGCTGCACCTGGACGCCGCCACCCCCGCCGACATTGCCGCCATGATGGACGCGTTTTATGCCGCACTGGATAAGGCCGAAGCCGCCCTACGCCAGCGGGGCTTTGACGGCGCGCCAGCCTGAGACTTCCAAAGGCAAGGCCGCCCCTTTTTTGCAAAAAAGGGGCACGAAAAAACCAAACAGAGAAAGCGCCCCCGGCGGGAAATTCCCGCCGGGGGCGTTCATCAAAGAAAGGGGCTCCCCAAAAACACCGCACACCAATGTTGGCAGCGGGCTTGGTGCAGCACAGCTTGTGGCTGCTCTACTGCTTTAGTAAGGCAGGCGGGGCGGGCCGGTTTCCTCCTCGGCCACGCGGAACATGCCCACCATGGTTTGCAGTTGCTGGCTTTGGGCGTTCATCTGCTGGCTGGCGGCCGCACTGCTTTGGCTAATCTCGCTGTTTTGCTGCACCACCGCCCCAATTTCGGTAAGGCTCTCGTTCACACGCTCAATTCCGGCCAATTGCTGGCCAGACGCGGCGCTGATGCCCTGCATCAGCCCTGCCATCTCGTTCACACTCTCGGCAATGCCCGCCAAAATCTCCTGGGTGTTTTTGGCAATATCCACCCCGCTTGCCGCCTTTTCCGAAGCCAACACGATGAGGTTGCTGCTTTCGGCGGCGGCTTGGCTACTGCGGTTGGCCAGGGAGCGCACCTCGTCGGCTACCACGGCAAAGCCCTTGCCCTGCTGGCCGGCGCGCGCGGCCTCCACCGCCGCATTCAAGGCCAGGATATTGGTTTGGTAGGCAATGTCCTCAATCACCTTGATGATTTTGGTGATGGCCTCGGTGGAGAGGTTAATCTCCTGCACGGCGTCCATCATCTGGCTCATGGCCTCGGTGCCTTGGGCGGTGCGCGTTTGCACCAGCTCGGCCACCTCGTCGGCCCTTCCGGCGTTTTCGGCGTTTTCTTTCACGCTGCTTAGCAACATCTCCGAAGAGGTTTGAATCTCCTCTAGGGCCGAGGCTTGCTGGGATGCCCCCTGAGCCGCCGCCTGGCTGGTGCTGGCAATTTGCGAGGAGGCCCCCGCCACCTCAATGGCCGAGCCACGCACCTCCTTCACCAAACCACGCAGTTTTTGCACCACCTGGTTGCAGGCGATGGAGAGCAAGTCCCGCTCGCTTTTGGGGTGTACCGATACGGTAAAATCCCCTTCGCTCATGGCTTGCAACGCGCGCATTTGCTCGGTGGTGCTGGCGGCCATACGCCTAAACTGAAGAGAGAGGTCCTCCAGTTCATCCCCCGTATGCAAATCCACCTCGCAGTCCACGTCCCCTTCGGCCAGTTTCGACGCCGCCGCAATAACCGTGCTGATGGGGGTGATGAGTTTGCGGGTGATAAGGCGGCTAAGCAGGATGGAAAGCACCACCATGGCCACGATGAGCACCAGCCAAATAAGCAGTTGCTGTAAAAACACGGGCACAAAATCCGTCATAGGAAGGGAAAAACCATACACCCAGTTGTTGGCCGGAACGGTGGCCATGGCCACAAAGACCGAATCGCCCTTGTCGTCTCGGCCCTGCCCCAGGGACACCCCCGAAGCGCGGAGCGCGGGGCTGATTTGCATGCCGGAATCCGTCCAGTTCACATACACCTCGGCGCCCTGCTGGATAGAGGGCAAAAAGGCCTCGTTGGCATGGCTGATGAAATTGCCGGCCTCATCCAGCAAAAAGGCGGTGCCGCTGGTGTCTAAAATCGTGGCATCGCCAACAAATTTCACCAGGGACTCCAGCACGATATCCATGGCAATCACGCCCAGGTCTTGGCCGTTTTTGTCTGTAACCGGCCTGCTTAGGGTAATCACCATCAGGCCGCTGTCGGCGTCGATATAGGGCGCGGTGTAGCCCGTCCCCTCTGCGGTTTGGGCGTTTTGGTACCACTCCCTCTCCCGCACGTCATAGCCCGCGTCCGGCACCCAGCCACTACCGGCATACATCTGGTTGTCCGGCGTGCCGATATAGACATCCACCAAAAAGTCGTACTCATCTATAAAGGAGGCAAAAAAGCTTTCTATTTCGGTTTTCTGGCCCGCTTCGAACAGCCGCATATCGGCGCGCAGCATGTCCAGCATCCGCTCTTTGTCGCTAAACCAGGCGTCCACCTCGCTCTGCCCCAGCAAGGCGGCCTGTTCAAAGGATTTTTGCTGTGTTTTCCAAAATATCGTCATGGAAAACACCACCCCGGAAATGGCGGTAACAAGCAGCACAATGAGGGTGATAAATGTGATGGAACGGACAAATTTTTCCTGCAAGGAATGCTTTTTTGTAGCCCGCTGCTTTTTCATGGCATTCACCTTTTATACCTTCATACATTCACTTTGCTTACTGTGTACGTAACCATTTTGTATCATAGCTCAAACGGCGCGTTTTGTAAATGCTTTTATCGCGTTTTATCATTTTTTCTTTGTTCGCATAAAGCAGCCCCGGCCCAAATGGCCGGGGCTGCTAAAGTTCCACAGCAGAACTGGCTGTTTACAACGCCCGCAAGGGCATTAGGCAGCCCTTTTGTAGGCGCTGCAAGAAGGCGAGACTGTCTTGGTGCGAGGAGACAAGCGCGCCCGCCGTGCCGTTTTCCAGCACTTTAAAGTGGAAGCCAAACTGATGTGCGTCCACGGCTGTGGCCCGCACGCAACCATCGGTGGCCACCCCGGCCAGCACCATTTCCTCTACCCCCAGGCCTTGCAGCAACAGGGCGAGGTCGGTACCAAAAAAACTGGAAAAACGGTTTTTTACCACCAGGTAGTCCCCCGCGTCCACACTTATGCCCTGCACAATTTCGGCGCCGGGTGTCCCTTCCGCACAATGGGGTTTTGAGTACACCTTTTCCAGCCCATAATCGCTGCCGTCGGGGCGGTGGCGCTGGATGACATGGATGACGGGTATCCCCTTTTGGCGGGCCGCCTGAAGGGCGTTTTCCACCAGGGGGATAATCTCCCGCCCACCTTCGCACAGCAAAGGCGCGCCGTCCAGCAGAAAATCATTCTGCATGTCAATCACCAGTAATGCCCGTTTCATCCTCTCCCCGCCTTTCGTGGTTTTAGGCCGCCCTACCCTCTAGCCCTTGGGTACAAAATCCAGGCAGATGTGCTTGACCTCGGTATATTTCATCAGGCCCTCTACACCGCCCGCGCGGTCTACGCCACTCTCTTTAAAGCCGCCGGTCTCGCACTCGGGGAACAGGCGGTTGTAGCAGTTAATCCATACGCTGCCCGCGCGGATGCGGCGGGAAACCCGCATGGCACGGTCAATATCCTGCGTCCACACGCTGGAAGCCAGGCCAAACAGGGTGCCGTTGGCAATGGCCACGGCCTCATCCTCGGTCTCAAAGGTTTGCACCACCAGCACAGGCCCAAAAATTTCCTCCTGCACAATGCTGCTATCCATGGGGGGCTCAAAGAAAATGGTGGGGGCCACGTAGAAGCCTTTGTCCAGGCCGTTTTCGGTTACACGGTGGCCACCGGTGATGAGTTTTGCGCACTTTTTGCCTTCTTCGATGTAACCCAGCACCTTGTTCATCTGCCCCTCGGTGGTGATGGCGCCCATGGTGGTGCCTTCATCGAAGGCGTAGCCCACGCGGATTTTCTCCACTTCGGTTTTCAGGCGTTGCACAAAGCTTTCGGCGATGGATTTCTCAATCACCAGGCGGCTGCCCACGGTGCATAGCTGGCCCGCGTTGGTGAAGATGGCTTTGATGGCGTAGGGCAGGGCTTTGTCCAGATCGGCATCGGCAAAAATGACGTTGGGGCTTTTGCCGCCCAGCTCCAAAGAGAGCTTCTTCATGGTGGGGGCGGCTTTTTGCATGATGTCCTTGCCGGTGTCCACACCGCCGGTGAAGCTGATCATGTCCACGTCGGGGTGCTCCACGATGGCGTTGCCCACCACGCGCCCCAGGCCCGAAACGGCATTCATCACGCCACGGGGGAACAGGGCGTTGCCTTTTAGCATCTCCACCACGGCCAGGGTGCAGCCGGTGGTCTGCTCGGCGGCCTTCAGCACAATGGTGTTGCCCG
>CAYYLW010000165.1:0-5408 GCA_964472465.1 uncultured Oscillospiraceae bacterium
TTATGGTGGGCCTTTCCTATGCCTTTGCGGCCAAATGCGGCCTTGTCAACATCGGCATTGAGGGCCAGCTTTACATGGGCGCTCTCGGCAGCACGGCCGCGGGCATTTACCTCGACCTTCCCGCCTTCTTGCACATCCCCGTCTGCTTTTTGGCAGGCTTCCTTTGTGGTGGTGTGTGGGGGGGCATCGTTGCGTTCCTCAAAAACAAATTTGGTTCCAACGAAATCATCACCACCGTGATGATGAACTACCTGGCCATCTATTTTATAGGATATATGGTAACAGGCCCCATGAAAGAGCCGGGCGGGGTAAACCCGCAAACCCTGCCGGTGCTGGATAGCGCCAAGGTGCCCATCTTGATTGAAGGCACCCGCCTGAACTGGGGCTTCATCCTGGTGCTGGTGCTGCTGGTGGCCTACTTCATTTATTGGAACAACACCTCGGGCGGCTACGAGATGGCCGTGGTGGGCAAAAACCCCAACGTGGGCGCCTATGCAGGCATGAGCGTGAACAAAGTGGTGCTGGTTTCGATGGTGGTGGCCGGCGGCCTGGGTGGTATGGCCGGTAGCCTGGAAATTCTGGGCAACCAATTCCGCCTAAAAGAAGGTTTCTCCTCCGGGTACGGTTTCGACGGTATCGCGGTGGCCCTGCTGGGAAACAACTCTGCGCCCGGTATTTTGCTTTCCTCCATTCTGTTCGGCGCTTTGCGCACCGGCGGCAACCGTGTGCAGATGACACAGGGCGTTCCCTCGGCCATCACCAGCATCGTACAGGGCCTGGTTATTCTCTTCGTCCTTGTCGATTTCCTTAGAAAACGTTACAAGACCACCCCGGCGAAGAAAGGCAGGTAGCAACAATGTCGACTATTATTGATTTATTCCTCTCCATGCTGCGCTACTCCACGCCCATCATGTTTGCGGCGCTGGGCATTCTCATTATGCAGCTTTCCGGCGTTATCAACATTGGCGCCGAGGGTATGATGCTGACGGGCGCCTTCTTTGGCTACACGGGCACCTACCTGTTTGGCAATCCCTGGTTGGGCGGCCTGTTCGCCATGGTGGTCACTGGCATTTTCGGCCTTCTCTTCGGGGTGTTTGTCATCCACCTGCGTGCCAACCAAGTGGTGGTGGGCGTTGCCTTCAACATCCTGGCAGTGGGCCTCACCACCACCCTCTACCGCCTGGTTTTCGGCGTGAACACCTCGGTGGTAAAAATTGAGAGTTTCCCCTCCATGCTGGGCGGCCTTTCGGTGCCGGTGTTCCTGGGTATTGTGTTGGCGCTGTTCCTACTGTGGTTCCTAAAACAAACCAAACCCGGCCTCAAGATTCGTTCGGTGGGTGAAAACCCCCTGGCGGTGGATAGCGTGGGCCTCAACGTGTACAAAATCCGGTACTTTAGCACGGTGCTGGGCGCCATGGTGATTGGTTTTGGCGGGGCTTACCTCTCCACAGGCCTGCTCACCAGCTTTTCCGAAGAGATGACGGCCAGCCGCGGTTATATTGCCCTGGCGGCGGTGGCCTTTGGCAAATACAACCCCATTGGCGTTATGCTGGCCGTGTGGGTGTTTGGCCTGGGGAATGCGCTGCAATACCGCCTGATGGCCACCAGCAGCCCCATTCCCACCCAGTTCTTGCAGATGATTCCCTACCTGCTTACCATTATCGCGCTTGTTTGCTTCGTCAAAAAGTCGGGTGGACCGGCCGCCCTTGGCAAGGCTTACAAAAAATTATAAGGGCCTGAGGAGGCCCCAACAAAAGAGAGGTTTTAGTTTATTATGAAAAAAGTTGTATCCCTAGCACTGGCCATCGTTCTCATGCTGGCTTTGGCTGCCTGTGGTGGCGGCGCTTCCAGCAGCGCGGCCCCTGCGGCTTCTTCTGGCGCAGCCGCTTCTTCGGCCCCTGCGGCCGGTTCCTCTGCCGCTCCCGCGGCCAGCACCAGCGGCGAGCCCCTGAAAGTGGCCCTGCTGATGGGTGGCCCCATCAATGACCAAGGCTGGAACGCCGAAGCCTACCGTGGCCTGCAAGAAGTGCAGGAAAAGTTGGGTGCCGAAATCCAGTACACCGAAAATGTGGAAGCTTCCGACTTTGAAGAGGTGTTTCGCGGCTATGCAGAAATGGGTTTCGACCTGGTAATTGGCCACGGCTTCCAGTTTGGCGATGCCGCCAAGGCCGTTGCCACCCAATACCCCGACACCTTCTTTGCCGTTACCAGCTCTGACGTGAACCAGGCCCCGAATGTGGCTGGCCTGCAAAACCTGAACAACGAGCAGGGCTTCCTGGCCGGTGCTCTGGCCGCCATGGAGACCAAAAGTGGCATCGTGGGCTGTGTGGGCGGCATGGAAATCCCCTCCATCACCGCGTATGTGGAAGGCTTTAAACAGGGCGTTGCCTATGTGAACCCCGATGTGAAAGTGTTGGCCAACTACACCGGCGATTTCAAAGACGTGGCCGCTGCCAAACAAATGGCCGAAGCCATGATTAAAGAGGGCGCCGACATCATCACCCATGACGCCGATGCTTCTGGTGCGGGCGTGTTTGAAGCGGTGAACGAAGGCCCTGAAGGCACCTATGTAATCGGCGCCATCGATGACCAGTACGAACTTTCCCCCGAGCGCACCATCACCTCTGCCATGAGCAAGCTTGGCGGTGCCATCGTGCTGGCGGCTGAGTATGCCCAAGAGGGCAGCCTGGAGGCCAAAGGCTACCAGTTTGGCATCAATGAAGGCGTGGTGTACCTGGCCGATTTCCGAGATTACCCCATCAGCGAAGAAAACAAAGCGGCCCTGCAAGACATTCAAGACAAAATCGCCAGTGGCGAAATTGTGGTAGAAATGGGCTAGGGTTCGGCACAACACAATAAGCAACAGACATTCCGTAGAACGGCGCTGTGGCGGGGCGGCATGCCGTCTCGCCACATTTGTTTTTTCTGGTCACCGCTCTACCTGCGCATCCTGCAATAACCGTACAGAGACCATGCTTGCATGGGAATTAGATACTCTGGCTCTTACAAAACAGGAGGTTCCCCTATGAAAAAAGCACTTAGTGTTGTTCTGGCTCTGGTATTCGTTTTGGCGCTTGCCGCTTGTGGCGCCACCTCGTCCTCTACCCCTGCGGCCGGTTCATCTGCTGCGCCAGCCGCTTCCGGCGGTAGTGCGGCGGCTTCCCAGCCCGCTTCCACCGGTGGCAGTGGCGAAAAGCTGAAGGTTGCCATGCTGCTGCCCGGCCCCATCAATGACAAAGGCTGGAACGCAAAAGCTTATCAAGGGCTGATGCTGATTCAAGAAAAACTGGGCGCCGAAGTGACCTACAGCGAAAACGTGGAAGCTTCGGACTATGAAGAACTCTTCCGTGGTTACGGAGACATGGGCTACGATATGATCATCGGCCATGGCTTCCAGTTTGCCGATGCCGCCAAGGCGGTTGCGGTGGATTATCCAGATAGTTTCTTCGCTATCACCAGCGCCGACGTGAACCAAGCCCCGAACCTGGCCGGCCTGCAAAACCGCAACGATGAACTGGGCTTTCTGGCGGGCGCAGTGGCCGCACTGGAAAGCAAGAGCGGCGTGGTGGGCTGTGTGGGCGGGCAGGAGATGCCCCCCATCGTGGCCTATGTGGAAGGCTTCAAAGCCGGTGCTGAGCACATCAACCCCGACATTAAGGTGCTCTCTAACTACACCGGCAACAACAACGACGCCGCAGCTGCCAAGCAAATGGCCCAAGCCATGATCGGGGAGGGGGCGGACGTGCTCTCTCACGACGCGAACGCGGCTGGCTTGGGTGTGTTTGAGGCGGTGGACGAGGCCCCCGAAGGCACCATGATAGTGGGCTGCATCGACGACCAATACGAACTTTCCCCTGAGCGCACCATCACCTCTTCTTTGAACTCCATGAGTGAAGCCATCCTGCGCGCGGCCACCTTCCTGCAAGAGGGCACGCTGGAAGCCAAAACCTACAGCTTTGGCGTAGCGGATGACATCATCACCCTGGCGGATTACCGCGATTACCCCATCAGCGACGAAAACAAGGCGAAGATGGACGAGATCATCGCCCAGATTAAGAGCGGCGACCTCACCGTGGATATTTTGGACAAACTCGCCTAAACAGTACGTGGAAACCGGGCGTTTTCCTGTGCCCCAGCTCGGTTACAAACCCAGGTTATTCTTTAGTGCAGGGATTTCCCCTGTACGGCAATAAACAGGAGGTACAATATGAAAAAAGTACTAAGTATCGCACTGGCTTTGGTGTTTGTGTTGGCGCTGGCCGCTTGCGGCGGCACCACCAGCAGCTCCTCGGCCGCCCCGGCACCGTCCGCTTCTACCGCAGCGCCCGCTTCTTCGGGCAGCACTGCTTCCAGCAGTGCCCCCGCCGCAGCCAATGGTGAGGCCATGAAAGTGGCGATGGTGATGAGTGGCCCCATCAACGACAAGGGCTGGAACGCAGAGGCTTATCTGGGCCTCACCATGATTGAAAAAGAACTGGGCGCTGAGATTGCGTTCACCGAGAATGTGGCCGCTGCCGACTTCGAAGAAGTGTACCGTGGCTACGCCGACATGGGCTATAACATGATCATCGGCCATGGTTTTGAGTTTGGCGACCCCGCCACCGCCGTGGCGCCGGATTACCCCGACACCTTCTTTGTGGTCACCAGTTCCGATATCAGCCAGGCCCCCAACGTAGCTGGCTTGCAGAATGACAATGCCCAGCAGGGCTTCCTGGTGGGTGCTACCGCAGCCCTGGAATCCAAAAGTGGCGTTGTGGGCGCTGTGGGTGGCGGTGAAATTCCCTCCATCATCGCTTTTATTGAGGGCTTCAAACAGGGCGCTGCCTATGTGAACCCCGACGTGAAGGTGCTGGCCAACTACACCGGTGATTTCAACGACCCCGCCCCGGCCAAGCAAATGGCAGAAGCCATGATCAAAGAGGGCGCCGATGTGATGACCCACGATGCCAATGCCGCTGGCATGGGCGTGTTCGAGGCCGTGAAAGAAGCCGGTGACGGTGTGTACATGATTGGCGCCATCGACGACCAATACGAAGTTCTGCCCGAGCAGACCATCACCTCCGGCATGAGCAAACTCAGTGACGGCATCCTGGTGGCGGCCCAGCTGTACCAAGAGGGCAAACTGGAAGCCAAAGGCTACAACTTTGGCATCAATGAGGGCACTGTGCGCCTGGCTGATTTCCGCGATTACCCCATCAGCGAGGAAAACAAAGCCACCCTGTCCGACATCGAGACCAAACTCGCCAATGGCGAAATTACCATCACCATCGCGTAAGCAGGTGCTGGAAAACAGCCCTTTGGGGCATGTGTATGTAGAACGGGCAAGGGGGCGGGCACGCCCCGCCCCCTTCCTGCTTTTTCGCCACACTCCTAGGGGGTGTGGACATAAGAGAAATGTTTCGGATTTG
>CAYYLW010000166.1:0-5407 GCA_964472465.1 uncultured Oscillospiraceae bacterium
TAGGGAAACAGTGATTTCTCCACCTTTACTTCCCAATGGGAAATTAGCATCACAACCTACCGGGACGCGCCCCCGCATATCCGGCACATTAAATGTCGTTGTGCCGTCACCTGTTCCGTGGGTTATGCCTATTATCCCGAATAGTTTTGCGTAGGTTGTGCGGCTTATTGCTTGATTGTTGCACAGCAAAAAACCTGTTGGCGCAGTGGTGCCAAAAAACATCTTGACACTTCCTGTGGGTGTAGCTAAAGCCACAAATGCGTCCTTAATTCCATCGTAAAAGCTTTGCACATAGGTCTTGATTGTGGTATCAAAAAACTTTTGAACGTAGGCTTTGATTCCTCCTACACTGTTGACTGCACTGTCAGAATCATATTCAATTTTTTTCATGTCTCCAGCACCCTGCGGCCCCTGTGGCCCTTGCGGCCCCTGTGCACCAGTATCACCTTTGGGGCCAGTAGGGCCAGCAGGGCCTTGTGGGCCAGCAGGGCCAACAGGACCAGAAGCACCTGTGCTCCCCTTGGCCCCAGTAGGCCCAACATCACCTTTCGGCCCCTGTGGGCCAACTACTTTGCCAAGATTGATTTCCACTTTCTGTACCTCCTAAATAAGTGTGAGTATTAAATTGCCATTGGTGTCGATAGAAACATCGGGCGGGGTATCCCCATCATTGTAAAGAAGCATTAAATCCCCTGCTGCACTCACATAAAGCCCAAAAAAACCTGCGGCCGTGAACATCACGCCGCTTTCTCCTCTGTCACCCTTGTTTCCAGGTTCACCCTTATCTCCCGGTTCTCCTTTTTCTCCATCTGCGCCTTGCGCGCCAGCCGCACCCGTGGAGCCTTTGGGCCCCTGCGCGCCTGTGGGGCCTTGGATGCCCTGTATCCCCTGGATACCCTGCATCCCTTGCGGCCCCGTTAGGTCGGCTGTGTAGACATAAGCACTCTCATCCGGAAATTTCACACCTACTTTTTTAGCCTGTACATCAAACTGTGGCCGCATAGTGTTTTTGATTTTTTGAGCTTCATTTTTACTCGCGGCGGCGTGGAGTTCACTATCGCTGGCATCACTTGCTGCCTCACGGGATTGATAAAGTAAATCTGTGAGCTGGACTATAAGCCGTTCAAAATAATCCGTGCTGGGGGCATATTCTTCGACATTTTCGGCCACTACATTCATTGGCCCAAAAAGATATTTTACGATTTGCCCTCCTTTTACCCCAACTAAAATGAGTGAGAGGGGCCCCTCGTGCGCCGTAAATCCCTCACGCACAACCCAACATAAACTATATCCCCTTTCATCCGGCACTGCGGTTAAGTCTTCCAACTCAATCGCTTGATGCTCAACTGATACACCGCGTACCTGCCATGCAAAGCCAGCCAGGCTAATCCCATCCAATTGTTTCTGCAAAATGATATCAAGTGTTGTAGTATAGTTTTCTCCCTGCCGCAGCAAGTATTTCACTTGATCCGTGGGTATATACTTGCCCTGTGCTATCAATTCCATAGTTTCTCCTATCCCAGCGGGTATTCAATCAAGTAAGTGCCACTTATCTTTTTTACAGCCACACGCTGCCCCACCCTATAGCTACACCCCGTATTCAGCCGGTACATCTTTTGGCTAACATAACCATCGTTAAACTTTAAAAAGGCTCGGCTGCCCTCAATTCCCATGATGATAGCGCTGGTTTGAGGTGGCGGAGCCACACGCTCCATACGCTTACGTTGTTGATAATCGCGAATCATATGTATAACACCTGCTTCCCCCTGTGCTCCATTACACCGTTTTTCCCTAATTCCATCTGCCAGAAAGTTTCCGCAATCACACCGTCATATTCTTTTTTGTGTAGTGCCAAAATCTCAAAAGAATTGTGGATAGGGTTTAAAGCTGTTCTAAAACTGATTTCATCAGCGGATATTACAGATTTTTTTACTTCCAAATCGGCGTGTTCCTGTAGCGCAGCTATGTTTGGCACGTTGTCCACAGTACGAAACACCGGCATACGCCCTTGTCTTTCGGTAGAAAAACGGTTTATCGCGCTGTCGTTTACAGACACCACCTGCAGGGGTTTATCAAAATCGGGGTTATCGCAGCTATAGTAAAAAACATTGGGGTGGTCGAACGCATCAACTTCAATTTCTGCACCCGGAACTAAGATACTGTCCCACTCGCCACCTCGATATGTGATGGTTACATTTTCGGCCTCGGCAGGCAGCGCTTTGGTTCCTCGTACCTTTCCTTGTAAGTCCATAAACAGACTATTGTAATTGATTTCGGCCAGCAGGGTATTGATGATGGTTAACCTATCGGTGCCAGGCTCCCAGTCCTCCCTATCCACGCTAAAACGGTAATCAGTAGCATCTACCTCATACGAATAGATCCCCGAAAGATGAATTTGTTCGCGGATAGCATCCGCATACAACATGCCGGCAGGGTAAAACACCCGCTGTTCTATTTTGCTTTTCTTGGCCTTGTGGGTGAGGTCAAGGCCAGTCAAGGTATATTTTTGCTCCATTCCATCACTCACAAAGCGGCTGCCTGTAATAACAAATTCCCCAATTCTGTGTCTTTCCCCATTGATATACAGGTAGGGAGCAAGATGGTCGTTGGCATAGTCAAATTCCTTTTCGTATAAAACGCTACAACTCAGCCGTATCTTTACCTCGGCATCCGCTGTCATGGTCACTACCGGGGGGCTATCAGCATCAATCATAAGTTCCTCATACTCCACCCCGTTTCTGACAATAAAAATCCGTGAGGAAATTTCACAAACTGGCTCAATCATAGGTAACCTCCTCTCTAAAATCCGTCTCTGTAATGCGAAATTGTTCGTCATACACACGAACGTTTGAAGAACTCAGCCTGTCCAGCACTCCGATAAAAACCTCGCCCATGCAGTCTTTGTACACAACCAACTCACCCACAAAGGAATCCAGCGCCAAGTAATCCTCCCGCTTTTTGTGGGTAAAAGCCAAGCTGTGCGAAATGGCACTATGCCCGCTTTTATAAGGCGTGGGCTTCTTTCGCCCCTCATAGTATCGGTAAATCAGTTCGGGGGTGTTCTCCCGCGAATGTTCGGGCCTGCCCCCGCGCTTTTTTTCGAGAGGTAGCCAGTTGATGGCATCCACTTTGGAAATAACAGCCTCCGGCACCTTTACGGTATCGCTTGCGCTGGCAGAATCGACGTAATACTCGCCCTTTACTCCACGCACCATGTAGCTGTTACAACCATTCGAAAAATAATCCCGGTATTCTTTTCCCTGTGTTTTGGCAACGGGTATTCCATTGCGCAAAACATAGAACTGCTCACATTCGCTTGTTGCCTCCCACCGTAGCCGCACAGAATAATCATTCAGTGATGCTGCCCGCAACTGTATAGAACCCGGCGCTTTGTTTTTCACTGCCACCACTCCCGTAACCCAGTCACCCCACAGAGATAATTTTCCGATTACACGCAGCTGCACGGCGACCTCCCCATCCGGGTGAAAATAGGGCAGGGTAAAAGCTGTGTCGGTGCCATACACTGTACCACTGTCAAAATCTCCAATTCTTATTTGATATCCTTGCTGTTCGGCAGACGCCCACTCCACATGGATACGTGGGGTGTCGGTGATTTTGGTGATAGTGGGTTTTGGCGGTATACCGTGCACCACAAAAGCGCTTTGGTTCCAGGCTGAATATACGGCACCATTTTTTACATAGACACGCACACGCCAAAAAGCCTCTCCATTTTGAAAGGAATGGGCAGGCACTTTGTATGTCTGGCTAGTAGATTTCACCTTTGTAGCTAGTGCCTGCCAAACACCTCTGTCGTAAATCTCTAAATCAAAATGGCTCTGAATGGCACCCGCCGCCTGTGTATAAATCCAGCGGAAAGTGTTTTCCTCAGAGCCATTGATAACAATATTTCGTGGGAACTCCGCTACAGCCACAGGTGGAATGGAGTCATCAATCACACTGATGGTGGTAGCGCTCCACTCAGATGCGGCGGAGTTTGCAGAAGAATATGCCCGTACCCGCCACTGTGTTACCCCATAGGTAAGGGTTCCGGCCGGGACTGTATAACCCGGGGTAGATGAGGCCAGCTTATTGGCAATGGCAGTCCACACGCCGTACTTGTAAATTTGAATGTCAAAATGTGTCTGCGGTGCGCCCGATGCCTGTTTATAACTCCACTCGAACCGGTTTTCTTCTAGGCCATTGACTGTGCTGTCTTTCGGGGCAATTATTTCCACTTCTGGCGCCACCGAATCATCAATCACCGTTACATCGGCATAGGCCCAAGCGGAAATTACCGTCCCACTGATGGAATAAACCCGGATACGCCACTGGGTATCTTTGGCATTCAAGGTTCTGGCCAATACCGTGTGCTGGTTCGTACCAGAGGGCACGACGCCGCTTAGCGCAGTCCAAATACCATTGCGTAGCACTTGAATTTCATAGTGCGATTGCACTTCGTCCGATTGCTGTGCATAATCCCACTTGAAAAGATTGTCTTGCAAGGCATTGATGGTGGTGTTTTTTGGGCTTTGCGCCGTCACAGTGGGGGCGGTTAAATCGAAATAGGTCACTTCGATATAGGGGGCATTTTCGGTTCTGGCAGAATATATACCGGTCCATTGTTTGCCGAGATTTTTACTATCTCCTGCCCATATCAAAAGCCCATACTGCAACAAATTCCTCAATATGGCAACACTAGGTATATTAACTATATACTGCGGACATCCCGGTTGTGTCACCAGTTTTGAAAAGAATACACTTGCATCAAAGATGGCCCGCGCACCCGTGGTTTGAGAAGAACCCATACGAATACCCAAATATCTTAAGAAGAGAGAAAAATTACCAGCTTGCTCAATGCCTCCTTGCAAGATAGAAAGATTCATGTTGGTTACTTGTGCAGCATCTAAAAAAGATGTGCCGGAATTATCAAAAACATATGTACCTGCAATGCTGAGATACTGGCCACCGCTATACGGCAGACTTTGTGTATACTCTAATTCCGAATTACGCACAAAAGAATCGGGCTTCACAACGGTTCCGTTCGGAGCTGTTTCAGGGTTCCAGTTACCACTACCCGTAGCGCTGTCCACACATCGTATTCTTTTTGTTACCGGCATCAAATCCCCCCTGCATAGCCCTGCTGATGTGACACGGCTTCGTTTCGCATGATAGTAATAACCTGGTTAAAATCGCGCACGGTGTTGGCCGGGATGGAGATGCCACCCACATTGAACACCTGCACTGTTTGTCCCCCGCCGCCCAAAGCCCCTTGCTTTGCCATCGTCCGGTTGGCGTCCAATACCCGTTCACCGCCGCCAAACCGCATAAGTTCGGGGCCATATTCTCCAACCACTTTCCACCCGGCGCTTGCACTTAGAGTGCCTTTTGCATGTCCCTGCGGCATGTA
>CAYYLW010000167.1:0-5296 GCA_964472465.1 uncultured Oscillospiraceae bacterium
CTCATGCAAAAATTCTGTCAAAAATTTAGACCCATTTTTGACGAATTTTAGGATTACTCACTTTCCTCCTTTTTTATTCAGGATATAGCATTATGTAATAACCAGCACAAAAGAACCGCCCTTGCATTTTTCCATGCAAAAGCGGTTCAATTTCAATATTTGCTTTTTAGCGTTCGGATTCTGCCTTGTTCGGTTTTGGCAGAGAAATGTTAAATAGTCGCCCATAATCACGCTGGGCTTCCAGTTCGCACTCGGCAATCAGTGTTTGGAACGGCACTTGGCTGGGCTTTTCACTTCTCTGCGCCGCAACAAGCGCCCCGATATACTCATTGCGCAGCACCGGGGGGATGGAAACAACACAGTATCCGCGGTTCACAAGTACCAGGTTCATCAAAAGCCGTGCTGTTCTGCCGTTTCCATCTCCAAAGGGGTGAATATCCACCAGCCGCCTGTGGGCAAAAGCGGCAAAAAGCACGGGGTGTAGCCGCTCTTTTTGCTGATTCAGCTCGATGACAAACGCGGCCATGAGATCTGGCACATCTTCGGGTGTGGGCGGCAGATAGTCTGTGCCCGTGATTATCACCTGGTGGTTTCGGTAGTTTCCTGCATTTGCCTCGTCAACACCGTTGTAGAATAGATGATGCAGTTTTTTGATGATGTCCTCTGTGTATACAATGTCACCGCTACGGGCCATATTCAGCATATAATCATAGGCTTTGGCATGCCCGCTGGCTTCATAAAAATCACGGATGGGCTTGCCGCCCACCGTAATACCGTCTTCCAGCAAAACCTTGGTTTCACTGAGAGTTAAGGAGTTTCCCTCCAGCGCATTGCTTGAATAGGTGGTGCCCACCCGATAATACCCGTCCAGCTCGCGCAGCTCTTCGGCGCTCAGTGGGCGGCGCTCAGCTATACATTTTTTGTTTTCCTCTATTCTATCAAGCAGAGCCTGTAATTCCACGATATAGCCTCTCTTTCCTGTGCGAGATTGGCGTGTTTCAGTGCTTTTAGTATACCTTTTTCAGGGCAAAAATGCAATGCAACCACCCAGCCGTTATTATGTAGTGACGGCCCTTTTCAAGGCCGCCCTTTGTGCTATGCGCTGGTTACTTCTTCTTTTTACGGGCGTTCAGCCAAACCGCCGCGCTCACAATGAATAGGGCCAGGGCAATGGCCAACATTGCTTTCAGTTCCATGTGGCTAATCCTCCGTTTCCTCTCTGTTGTTTATCTCATCTTCACGCTTTTTGCGGCGAGCATACAGCCCCGCCCCGGCCAGGGCCGCCGCGGAAGTTCCAAAGAGAAGGCACCAAACTGCCATGTTGCTGTTGTCTCCGGTTTGTGGGTAGCTGTGTGGCACAGGTGGCGTGGGTGGCGGTGGAGGAAGGGGAATGCGGCTGTTTTGCAGGTGAAGAGGATACACCGTTTTGTCTTTTGCCACCCAGATTTCATACACGGTGTCGTCCAGAGAATACCCATCGTTTGCGGTTTTTTCTTTCACCGTGTAAGGGCCGTAGAAAAGCCAATCGGTAATCGCCGTGCCGTCTGCCCCGGTGGTGAGGGTGGCAACCAAGTTTCCATCGCTGTCAAACACCTCAAACACCACGCCTTCCAGCGGTTCCTTTGTCTCTCTGTCTGTCTTTATCAGTTCAATTTTCCCACGGATGCGCCGGTTTGTAAGGGAAAACTCATAGGTTTCGCTGTCTTTGACAAGAAATAGGCTGTGTTCGTGCTCGTCCAAAACATACCCGGCCTGCGTCTTGGTTTCTACAATGCGGTAGCGGCCATAGGGCAGTAGCCCGGTTTCTGCCACACCGTTTTCATCGGTAAGCAAAGTGGCGGTGTAGCCTGTGTCCTCACTTGTAACGCTGAATACCACACCCGAAAGTGGCTGGCCTTCTTCGCCGATTTTAACCACCTTGATTTTGCCCTTAATCAAATGGTTTTTAATGGCACTGCCATTGTTTGCCACTACGGTTACAAGCGGAACATGGCCGCCCTGATAGTCTGCCAGCACGTCGTATTCATCGCTGCTTGGCACCAGGTTTTGCCGGGTGGCCAGCTCCTTTACATAGTACGCGCCAAAGGGGATGTCGCAGGAGGAAACCGCCGCGCCGCCCTCGCCTGTTGTAAGAACATCCAGCAGGGAACCAGCGGGGAGTATCACCTCGCCGTCTGCGTTTTCAATATCCCCGCGAGCAAAAAGGCCAAACGTAATGCCCAGCGCCGGGGCTTGCCCATAAACGATTTCCCCTTTTTCATCAAGCGCAATTTCTTCAGCGGTTTTTATCACCTTCACCGCCACTTGGGCGCGCTCGTTGTATAGCCCGGTCTCCGCCGAAACCAGCGGGGTGTGCTGGTCTGCATACACCAGTGAAAAAGGCAATGGGGTTTCGTCCAGCACAAAACCGTGGGGCACGGCGGTTTCCACAGCAAAATAATGGCCCAGGTAAAGCTCTTTGCTGGTAGCACTTCCGTTTTCGTCTGAGGTGATGCTATCCACCACTTCGCCCGCGGCGGCCCGCACCGTGCCATCCGGTGTCACAATATCCTCGGCGGCTATGATGCTGAACACCGCGCCTGCAATGCCGCGTGTCGTATACTCCGGCACAAAAATGTTGCCATACTCGCTTTCAAGCCTCCTTGCGCCGCTCAGCACTTCGCCCGTTTTTGTCACCGTCACCTGGCCTTTTACCGGCATGTTCGGCATTGTAAATTCCAAAAATTCCACCGGGTTATCCGACGTGACCGTAAATGCCACTGGCGTTTCGGTGAGAACATATCCGTTCGGTGCTTGTACCTCATGCAGTTCATAGTTGCCGTGCAGCAGCGGTTTTGGCATCACCAGCCAGCCCTCGGCATTGGTGAGGTAGCTGTCGAGGACAACCGGCGTAGGATACAAGATTTCCTGCGACACCCATTCGCCGGTGTCCGTATTCTTTATCTTGAATTCAATGTTTGGCACCGGGATGGTTTTGCCTGTTTCTGCGTCTGTTTTCACCACCTTCACCTTGCCGTAATAGGCGGTGTTTTCCACAATATAGTAGTAGATGCGCCCGTTTTGGCTGATGAACACATCGAATGGAGCGCAGATGCTGTGCTCCGCCGCGCCCTGCACCTCTTTCACGGTATACACGCCATAGGGCAAATTCCTGGTGCTGGCATATCCGTTTTCGTCGGTGGTCAAAAGGTCGCGCTCAGCCTCTTTGGCGGCTTCATAGCTGCCCGCCGCTTTCAAAAACACCTCAAACACAATGCCGCCCATGGGCTGCTGCACCTGCGGGTTTTCAGGGTCCACCGCAGGGTCCGGGGCGTCGCTGTGCTTCACCAGCTGGATGCGCCCCTTGATGACTGCATTGTGTACCTCTTGCTGCACAAGGTGTATTCCCGCCTCTTGCCCGGCGTAATCGATTTTCACCGGATATTCCTGCTGCGAAAGTGTGTAGCCCAGCGGCGGCGTTACCTCTTTTACCACATAGCTGCCCAGCGGCACTTCTTTAGAAACAGCGTAATTGTTTGTACCACAATAGATTCTTTCTACCTGCCTGCCTCCAGCATCCAGCAGGTCAAACACCGCGCCGGCCAAGGTGGCGTTTCCCTGCGGGCTTGCGCCTGTTTCTGCGTCCAGTTTGGTGATTTTTATTCGCCCGGTTTGGGGGCGCTCTGGCACTGGAATGGCCGAAGCATAGACTATCTCCGCCGTGCCCAAACTGCCAGATAGGGTGCGTGTGTAGAGGCCAGGGTCAACCACAAAGCCCCAGGGGGCTTTGGTCTCCTGCACGGTGTAGGTCCCTAGCGGCAGGGCTTTGCTTTGGCCTTTGCCGTCGGCTGCGGTGGTGATGACGTCCACCACGGCGCCGCCCACGTTCTTTACGCTGAACTGTGCACCCGCAAGCGAGTAATTGCCCATGGCGGGGTTTGCGTTGCTTTTTTGCACGGTGAGAATACCCAGCTTTTTGACGTTGTTAAAGTTCACCGTGGCCGTTTGGCCGGCGCGCACCTCCACTGTAACCGGGTTTGGCGCAGGCTGCACAAATTCCTCCGTAAGGCCTATTTCCCGCACGGTGTACGTTCCCACAAACAAATCCGGGATGAAAATGTGTCCATCAGCCGCGCTGGTGAAAGTGCCAATGGGGGTGCCGCCGCGCTTCACCTCGAACTGGAAACCGCCAACCAGGCCGCCGTTGTTTTGGGTGGTTTTGATGATGGACAGGTTGCCCATTGCCACTTTCAGGCGAAAAAACGCCACGATGGGGTCTTCAATTGGGCTGCCAATGACGGCGGTATCCTGGATATTGCCCCCGCCATCCCCATAGCAGATGACGCCCCGGCGCTGGGCTGTGGCGTGGGTGGCCGTCACCATCACTTCGCCGCCAAAAGCGCCGCTGGCCGCGGCGGTTAGCTGGTTTTCACTTTTGGTAAAAGCCATGCCGCCGCCGCTAAAATGGTAGCTTGCCAGCACACCTGCGTTGTCGTTTAGGGTGGCAGAAAGTGTGCCGCCATTGTCCGTAAGTTCATACAGCGGCGCATTCAGCTGGCTCATTCTGGCAAAAGAGGGGATGCGATGGTGGTTTTGCACTTTATTCTCCAGATAGCTGTAGTAGACGTAGATAAGGTCTTTGTACCCCTGGGCCATGCTGGAATTGTCCACAAATTCCCGCACACGGTTGTATCCTGCGGGCGGGGCCACATAGGCAAAATCCTCATCGCGCTCGCCCTGCGTCAGTTCCCACACCAGCATCCGGGCCGCCACATACAATGCCTTGCCGTCATCAGTGGAAAAAGGGCTGCCGGTGCCGCTGTAGTCAATATATTGAAACAGGCGGCCAAGCAAGCGGGTCACCGTGCCGTCTTCGTGGATGGACGGGGTGCGCAGTGTGTCGGCATAGTTCCCCACATTCACGCCATAGCCGCTGTTTAAGGGGGCTCCCGGCTCCAGGCAGTAGAGAATGGTATCGGGCGCGGTGTAGAGCACAAAGATGTTTCGCCCGCCCTGGATGGTGCCGCCGCCCCATAGGTTCGGGGCGGCGGCTTCCGCCCAGCCGGTGTTGCTCACGCTCACGATGATATCCGCCGCATGAGCGGCAAGGGGAAAAGCCGAGAAAAGACCCATAAAAGTGGCGGCGCTTACTAGCACCGCCCAAAGTCGTTTTGATTTGTTCACGCTGGTTTCCTTTCTTTTCGTATATTTTCGGCCATAAAAAAGACGCGCATTGCTGCACGTCTTTGGGCCACATATTGGTTTTTGTGGGCTCAGCCCATCAGAAAATAGAGGGTGTATTCGCCGCCGCCGGTGG
>CAYYLW010000168.1:0-5284 GCA_964472465.1 uncultured Oscillospiraceae bacterium
TCCAGCACCAGGGCCATATGGTCCTGCCGCTGCTGCATGTCCCGCAGCAAAATATCGGCGCGTACCGTCTCCGGCACAAAATGGGCCGGGCGCAGCAACTCCCGTACCGAGGGGGGCTTTCCATTCTCATGCAAACTAAGCAGGTAGGTGCGGGAATTCAGCACCCCCAGCATGTCGTCGTAGCTGTTGTCATACACCGGGAAACGGGATTGCCCGCTGCCGCGAATCAGCGCCAGCACCTCCCCGGGGCCCGCGTCAGCCTCCACCGCCACCACGTCCACCCGGTGGGTCATCACGTCTCTGGCCAGGGTGCCCCGCAGCTCAAACACGTTTTCTATCATCTCTTTTTCTTCTTGCTCAATGGTGCCGCTCTCGCTGCCGGCATCCATCATCATCCGTATCTCATCCTCGGTAACGGCCACCTCCTGCCGCTCGCTGCGTATGCCAAACAGCCGCAGCACCGCCCGCGCCGAAACCGACAAGAGCCAGATGATGGGTTTCATCACCAGCGCCAGGGCCGATACCACCGGTGCGGTGGCCCGCGCCACTTGGTAGGGCTTGTGCAGGGCAAGCTGCTTTGGCACCAGCTCCCCCAGCACCAGGGTGAAATAGGACAAAATGAGGGTGATGAGCACGATGCTGACCGCGCGCAGAACGGGGAAGGCACTTTCCGCCAGAGAAAAGTTGTGGCGCGCCCACTCCGCCAAGGGGGTGGCAAAATTATCGGCGGCAAAGGCGCTGGCCAGCAAGCTGGCCAGGGTAATGCCAATTTGAATGGCCGATAAAAAGCCCGAGGGGCTCTCTGCCAGCTTTAAAATGCGCGGCGCGTGCTTGTCCCCCTCTTCGGCCATATGCCGCAGCCGGGTGGGGTTAAGTTGCAGTAGGGCAATCTCGCTGGCGGCAAAAAAGGCGTTCAGCAAAATGAGAACAAGCTGCAAAATCAAAATCAGGGCCAAATTCTGGGCTGTCAAATGCGGTTCCTCCTAGGATACTGTTGCAGAAAAAACAAAACAAGGCCCGGCCTCGCGCATCTAAGCGCAGGCCGTGCCTTGCAGAATATTCTGTTAGCGGCGGGCTGTCTACAACTGCCGTCGTCGTCCATCTTGGTTTCGGCGTTCCTTTCCGTCTGGCCTGCGGGGCATTGCCCGGCAAAGCACCATACTCTCGCTTTTCTGCGCCTCGGCGGGGAAAAGCGGGTTTCAATATACTGCATTATACGGCAGGCCCCGGGGCCCTGTCAAGCGGCGGTGGGGCGGTGGGCTGTGCGCCCAGTTTCTGTTCAAAGAATTGGTCCAGCAGTTCTTTTGGTACAATGGGCTCCCGCTGGCCAAAGGCCTCGCGCACAAACTGCACGCTAAAGGCGGCGGGCTGCTCGGCGTAAAACACAAGCTGGTACAGGGTATCTAACACCTGCTGGCTGGGGCGGTGCTCCTGCAAATGAAACAGCCAGCCATCGCCATGTTGTGTGAAGGAATAGCGGAAAACATCCTCCTGCGCCGGGGTCAATAGCAACCCCCGGCAATCGGTGGCCGTTCTGCCCGGCGCGGTATAGTCCATCTGCATGCCCGGTTTTTGCCGCCGGGCCTTTTTGTTTTTTTCCATCAGCCAGCCAGTGGCAAACACCAGGCCCACCAGCAGCAGCACAGCCAGCAGCAGCCGCGGCACCCCGGCCAAACTCTCCCACGGCATCACACGGTCACCTGGGCCACTTCCCCCGCGGGCGGCACGCCTGGGTCTGGCGCCACGGGGGCGGGCGGCACCTCCGGCGGTGGCGTTGGGGTGGGGGTGGTAACGGGCGGCGTAGGCGTGGGCGTAGTAACGGGGGGCGTAGGCGTGGGCGTGGTGACAGGCGGCGGGGGCGTAGGGGTGGTGACGGGTGGGGTAGGTGTAGGGGTGGGCGTGGGGGTTGGGGTGGGCTGCGGCGGAACCGGCTCCGGCGGAATTGACACAGAGGAAACCACGCTGGAGGACAAAGCGGGCGCAGCCTCGCTGGACGAAGAGACAACCGGGGCGGGTGTTTGAATGTGCACCGGCACCGTTTTGAGCGGTTTTGGGCGGGTATCGTCTGTAATATAGCTGTGGGTGCGGAAATACTCGATGAGGTCTTGGGCGGCCTGGCGGGTGATATGGATACCGTCTTTTTCCAGCATGCCGCTACGCGCATAGCCGGTTTGCTGGTCTTTCATCGCCTCGCTCCAGTTGAGGAATTTGCAGTCCTCCTCCTGGGCCAGTTCTACCAGCGCACGGTTATACACATCTATCTCACTTTGGGAAAGCTGGGACGCCTGGTGCTGCTGCGCAATGGGCGGTACAGCCGCAATGATGATGTCTGCATAGGGGTATTGCTCCCGAATCAGGCCAATAAAAGTCTGATAGGACTCGATGAAATTTTCCACGGAGGTATAGCCCACATTGTTTGTGCCAAAGGTGATGACCACCCGCCTGGGCTGCACAATGGCCACACTTTTTGCCATGGTAACGTTGTTGTAGCCCTGGAAGATGATGTTGTTGTTCTGCACGGCGCCCTGGATGGCCTGCCCCACAACACCAATGCCGTTTTGCAAGGTGATGCCGGTATCGCTGCTAAACTCCGCCAGGCGCACGGTGTTGGAATCTCCCAAAAACAGGGTTTCCTCCACATATTCGTCGCCCGCGTCCTCGGTTTCGGCCAGGATGGTGCCGGCATACTCCTCTTGTGGCAAAGAGTTTTGGGTTTTGTCGTAGCTGGCATCCCCCACAATCACCGGGGCCCTAGAGCTACTGGAAGAAACCACTGCCGGTGGGGTTTGCTGGCAGCCTGGCAAAATGAGCGCCAGGCCAATCAGCGTTACCAGCAGCACAATGCCCCCGGCCAGTGCCGAAAGCAGCGCCACCATCTTTTTGTCCAGCACCCCGCTGGACGTATACAAAAAAGAAAACGCGCGGGCTTTGGGGGCGGGCGCGGGCGCGGGCCCAGCGGCCTTGTACCGGCCGGCAGGGGGGGGAGAAGCCACGGCATCCCTGCGGGCAGAAGCGCCGGAAGGCGAGGGCTTGCGGGGCGGTTTCTCCCCGCTGGATTTACCCATTTTTTCAAATTGCACAGCAAAATACCTCTGATATGCCGCAAAACCAGCGGCAGACTGATGGTGCTGGCGGTAACTAGCCACCACCGTTTTTATGTGCGGGCAAGGGCCTGGCGGCCCTGTGCCCAAAAAACTATGGAAAGATTGCGCACGGAAACCTTAGGCACGGCCATACGCCCAAACACAGGCAAACGGGCGCCAGGGTGGCACCCCGTTTTTCGCGCCATTTTTCCCGCCAAAGCGGTATAATAAAAACACCGCCGCCTGGGCACACTCTTGCGGCACACGGCCTTTTCTTGCTATGATAGCGGCACATAGGCCTGCCAATGCAAAACATTATACCGCCAATTGCGCCATAAGTCCAGGGTGAAGCCCTGCGCGGCATATTTTCGTTACAATAGAGAAGGGCCTTCCCCTGGGCTTTTTCCACCATTTTTTACACAGGACGGCAACATGAAAGAAATATTACGCAAAAACAAAAAAACTATTCTGTTTGGCGCGCTGTTTGTGGGGGCGATGGCCTTGGTTACCGTGCTGGCCTGGCCCTACATCAAAAGCCTGGCCAGCCCCGCCACCCAGGAAAAATTGCGCGAGACTGTAACCGCCATGGGCCCCTGGGGGGTGCTGGCGCTGTTTGGCTTGCAGGTGCTGCAAATTGTGGTGGCCTTTATCCCCGGCGAGCCGGTGGAGATTTTGGCCGGGGTGATGTACGGCGGCGTTGGCGGCACGGCCATTTGTATCGCGGGCTGTGTTTTGGCCTCCTCCATGGTATTCTGGATTACCCGGCGCTTTGGAAAACCCCTGGTACAAAAGCTGTTCTCCCAAAAAAAGCTGGATGAATTTACCTTCCTGCAAGAATCCAAAAAGCAAGACATGGCGGTGTTCATTCTGTTTTTGTTGCCCGGCACCCCCAAAGACCTGCTCACCTATCTGGTGGGGCTTAGCCGTATGCGCCTTTCGCGGTTTTTGCTGCTGTCCAACCTCGCGCGCATTCCCTCGCTGGTGTCCTCCACCTTTTTGGGGCAGGCCGCCAGCCAGGGGCGCTGGCTTACCGTGGGCATCATCTTTGCGGTTACGGCCGTGCTGGGCATTGCGGGCATTTTGCTGAAAGACCGCGTGATGAACGCCGCCAAAGCCTGGAGCGCCCGCCACCACGAGGGGCGGAAATAGCCAGGCGGAAAATGTTTACCATTCTTTTACACCATGGGCATGCGCCATGTGGTATACTAAAGAAAACACCGGGTGGTTTTCTGCCGCCCGGCAAACCCTACGGGGAAAGGGGCTTTGAGACTGTGAAAAACGTGTACATCTCTCTTCCCAGCGCCGCCCAGGTGCAGGCCTTTGCCGAAACACTCACCAAGCTGGACGGGGATTTCGACCTGATTTCGGGGCGGTATATCCTGGACGCGCGAAGCATGATGGGAATTTTTTCGCTGGATTTGCAAAAGCCGCTGCAACTTCGCATCAACCAAGAAAGCGACGCCACCATGCAGGCTTTAACGCCCTTTATCATAGATGCGCCGCAGGCATAGAATACGGGAGGACGCCCAATGGCAACCGAATATGTAACCTTGACGATTGGAAGACAAAAAAACATTGCGCTGATTGCGCATGACGGCAAAAAGCAAGAACTGCTGGACTGGTGCGAGTGGAACAAGAAAATTTTGCAATCTCATTTTCTGTGTGGCACCGGCACCACCGCCCGCATGATTACCGACCGCACCGGCCTGCCCGTACGCGGCTACAACAGCGGCCCGCTGGGGGGAGACCAACAAATTGGCGCCAAAATTGTGGAGGGGCTGATTGATTTCATCGTCTTTTTCTCCGACCCTCTCACGGCCCAGCCGCACGACCCCGACGTGAAAGCCCTGTTGCGCATTGCGCTGGTGTATGATATCCCCATCGCCACCAACCGCGCCTCGGCCGATTTTATGATTACCTCGGCGCTGATGAACGAAGAATACCAGCATGAGGTGGAAAATTTCCACCAGACCGTGGTGAACCGCGCCGAGAGCTTGTAGCCATTGGGTGCGCCCCTCTGGGCATAGCGGCAGGTTTCCTCCGGCCCTTGTGCCTTTTGCCAGCCTTTGCAAGCCCCCAGCCTTGACGGCGGGGGCTCTTTTAGATTATAGTATATAAGCACGCTTTATTACTTTAGAGCAAGCGGAGAAGGCAAACCTACGGAATGAGCCCTTACCGTATATGGCATTTGTTTTTTAGGT
>CAYYLW010000169.1:0-5130 GCA_964472465.1 uncultured Oscillospiraceae bacterium
TGTGGATTCCAAGGGCAACTTTGGCAAGGCCTACAGCCGGGACATGGCCTCGGCGGCCTCGCGGTATACCGAGGCGAAGCTGGATGGCGTGTGTGAGGAGCTGTTCCGCGATATCGATAAAGAGACGGTGGACTTTGTGCCGAACTACGACGCAACCACCGAGGAACCCACCCTGTTGCCCGTCACCTTCCCCTCCATTTTGGCCAACAATACCCTGGGCATCGCGGTGGGCATGGCGTCCAACATCTGTTCTTACAATTTGGCAGAACTGTGCGAAACCACCGTGGCCTTACTAAAAGACGAAAACCACGAAATCATCACTACCCTGCCCGCGCCGGATTTTGTGGGCGGCGGCATCATTTTGTACAACGAGGCCGAACTGCAAAATATCATCAATACCGGGCGCGGCAGCACGCGGGTGCGGGCCAGATGGGCCTATGTGCCAGAGCATAATATGGTGGAGGTGACCGAAATCCCCCCCACCACCACGGTGGAAGCCATCATGGATAAAATTTCCGACCTGGTGAAGGATGGCCGGGTGAAGGAAATCAACGATATGCGTGATGAGACCGACCTAAACGGTTTAAAACTCACCCTGGACCTAAAGCGCGGGCAAAACCCCGAAAAATTGATGGCGAAATTGCTGCGCCTCACCCCGCTGGAGGACAATTTCTCGGCCAACTTCAACATCCTGGTGGGTGGCATGCCCCGGGTGATGGGCGTGCGGGAGATTTTGACCGAGTGGATGGCCTTCCGCACCGAGTGTGTGCGCCGCCGGGTGAGCTATGAACTGGCGGGCAAACAAAAGCGTTTGCACCTGCTGAAAGGCCTGGCGGCCATTTTGCTGGACATTGATAAGGCCGTGCGCATTGTGCGCGAGACCGACCAGGACGCCGAAGTGGTGCCCAACTTGATGATTGGCTTTGGCATAGACAAAGAGCAGGCGGACTATGTGGCCGAGATCAAACTGCGCCAGATGAACCGCGAGTATATTTTGAAACGCACCGAGGAGATTGACAGCCTGGAAACCGATATCGCCGATTTGCAGGATACCCTCAAAAGCCCCGCCAGGGTGAAAAAAATCATCGTGACGGAACTGGAGGCCGTGAAGAAAAAATATGCCCGCCCCCGCCGCAGTGAAATCTTGTATGAAGTGCCAGCCGAAGAGGGCGAGGCCGAGGAGGAGACCCTGCCGGACTACCCCGTGACGGTGTTCTTCACCAAGGAGGGGTATTTCAAGAAAATCACCCCGCAGTCTTTGCGCATGAGCGGCGAGCAGAAGCTGAAAGAGGGCGATGAGGTGGTGCTGCAACTGGAAAGCCACAACACCGCCGAGGTGTTGTTCTTCACCAGCCAGCACCAGGTGTACAAAAGCCGGGTGGGGGAATTTGAGGACGGCAAGGCCAGCATGATTGGGGAGTACCTGCCCGCCCGTTTGGGTATGGACGAGGGCGAGATGCCCCTTCACATGGTGCTTACCGATGATTACAGCGGCTTTATGCTGTTCCTTTTCCAAAACGGGAAGGTGGCCAAGGTGCCGATTTCCAGCTACGCCACCAAGCAAAACCGCCGTAAGCTCATCAACGCCTACAACGACAAAGAACCCCTGGTATGGCTAGAGAGCTTTGCGGAAGAGACCGAGATTGCCATTCAAACCACCGGCGGGCGTCTACTGCTGGTGAATACGGCGCAAATATCCCAAAAAGCCACCAAAAACACCGCCGGGGTGAATGTAATTAGCCTAAAGAAGGGGCAGGGTGTGCGTAGCGTACAGCTTGCCAGCGCCCTAGAACTGCGCGACGAGCACCGCTACCGTGTGCGCAGCCTGCCTGCCGCCGGTGCGCCCCTGCGCCCCGAGGATGTGGCCGAGCAGATTCGCCTGGACCCGCCGGAGTAGTGTTGTGGCCTAGGCTAGGGAAAGATACAGGTTTTGTTTGCTTTTTGCAAAAAGCTGTGATACAATATAGTGTGTAGTTTTATGGAGGTGCATGATGTCGGTTTTTGAAATTATTGCGGGCGTTATCGTTCTGCTTGTGTGCGTAATTGTTAGCTTTGTGGTTTTGGCGCAGGATTCCAAAGGCGGTGGCCTTTCCAGCGTGATTACTGGTACCGAGATGATGAGCGGAGAGAGCCGTTCCCGTAGCAAGGAAGCCAGGCAGGCGAAAGCCACCAAAATTCTGGCGATTGTGTTTTTTGTCGTGGTCATTGCCGTCAACGTTATCAGCGCGTTGCAGGCCTAGGTGCAAGGGCTGTACCGCCTATGCAAAGTTCGCTTTTCGGCGCCTTGAAATGGAAATTTCAAGGCGCTTTTTTACAGAGAAGGCAGGGCTTTTCCCGTGTGAATGAGTAAGAGCAAATAAGCAAACCCAGTTGTGCGCCGTGTTTGGCCTGCGCCACGCCCGTGGCTTGTGAATTTGCTCGTATGGAGAAAGGATAACGCTATGTCTCTGAAATCTAGTTTACTGAAAAAACTTACCGGGAAGGAAGCTTCCGGCAAGCAACTGCGAAACGCCGTGGGGGCCGATAGAAAAAGGGTGGTCCGCGCCTTGGAAGAACTGGAAGCCGAGGGGAAAATACGCCAAAGCAAAGGCGTGTACAGCCTGGCAGGCCCTGGGCCGGACATGGTGACGGGTGTGCTGGCAAAGCTGGGCCGCTCCTTTGGGTTTGTGCACCCAGGCGACGGTAGCCCAGACGTGTTCATCCCCGGCCACAGCCTGCTGGGGGCCATGCCCGGCGACGCTGTGGAGGTGGCCGTAAGCGGTAGCCCCCGGGTGGAAAACAGCCGGGAGGGCGAAGTGGAGGCCATACTCACCCCCAACAACAAGGTGGTGGGGCTGGTGGTTAAAGAGGGCGGCAAGCTCTGTTTGCTGCCGGATAACGCCAAAGATACCCCGCTAGCCATTTTGAAAAGCGCCGATGGCGGCGCGAAAGAGGGAGAGAAAGCGGCGGGGGAGATTATCCAGCGCGGTGAACGCCACGAGGAGCACCGCGTGGGTATCACCATCCGGTTTGGTCAGGCGGATTCCGCCAGGCGCTGCACCAAGGCCATTTTATACGGTGCGGGCGTGGAAAAGGCCTTCCCGCTAGAGGTGAAGGCCGAGGCAAAACAAGTGTCGGCGGCCAAAATAACCAAAGAGGAACAAAAGGCCCGTAAGGACCTGCGGGAGGAGAAGGTCTTTACCATAGACTCTGCCTCCACCAAGGATATCGATGACGCCATCAGCGCCAAAAAGGTGCTGGACGGTTACCGTCTCTCGGTACACATTGCCGATGTGAGCCACTACGTGCGCCCCAAAAGCAAGCTGGACGAGGAGGCCCTCAGCCGGGGCACCTCCATTTACTATGGAGACAGCGTGATTCCCATGCTGCCAAAGCAGCTTTCGAACGGGATATGCAGCTTAAACCCAGAGGAGGACAGGCTGGCCTTTTCCTGCGTGATGACCCTGGACTGCGATGGCCGGATGCTGGATTACCGTTTTTTCAAAACCCTAATCCGCAGCCGGGTGAAGGGTGTCTATGACGAGATCAATACCCTGTGGCAGGGCGGTGCCACGCCGGAGCTGGAGGAAAAATATGCCGAGGTGCGCGAGAGCCTGGACGTGATGGCGGAGCTGTACCACAAGCTGACCAAACTGCGGGACGGGCGGGGGAGCCTTGCCATTGAGAGCGAGGAGCCCAAGCTGAGTTTTGACGAAAGCGGCCGCTGTGTGGGCGTGGAAAAACGCAGCCGTGGCCAGGCCGAGCAGATGATAGAAGAATTTATGCTGCTGGCCAACACCGCGGCGGCCCACCAGGCGCGCCGTTTGGATATTCCGTTCATCTACCGCGTACATGACCATCCCGCGGCCGAGAGGGTGGAAAACTTAAAAGCCCTGCTCAAAGCAGCCGGTGTGGATTTCAGCTTTGCCGGGGAGATGCCCAGCCAAAAGGAGCTGGCCGCTCTGCTGGATAAGACCCGTGGCACCAACCTGGAACGCCCGGTGCACCAGGGGGTACTGCGCAGCATGGCCAAGGCGGATTATGAGCCCCTGCCCAAAGGGCATTTTGGCCTGGCACTGGAGGATTATGCCCACTTCACTTCCCCCATACGCCGCTACCCGGATTTGGCCATTCACCGCATCCTCACAGACGTGGTGGCCGGGCAGCCACCCGAGGCCCTGCGCAAACGCTACAAGGCTTTTTGCGAGCAGGCCAGCGCCCTCTCCTCGGAAAAAGAGGTGCGCGCCCAGCAGGTGGAGCGCGCCTGCGACGACGTATACAAGGCGGAATACATGCACCAGTTCATCGGCCAGGAGTTTGACGGCGTGGTGTCCTCGGTGGTGCGCTTTGGTATTTATGTGGAGCTGGATAACACCGTGGAAGGGCTGATTCATATCACCCACCTGCCGGGCAGAAACCTGGAACTGGTGGAGGGCGTGGCCTTGGTAGACCCGGCCACTGGCCAGGGCTACCGCCTGGGCGACACGGTGCGTGTAAAGGTGGCTGGGGCGGATATATCCCAGGGGAACGTAGATTTTGTGCTGGCAGATCAATAGCCGGCCTGCCCTTTAGGGGCGACTAAAACGATGGTGACAGAAGCGCCGTGCCGCCTTTTGGGCAGCGGCGTTTCTGCGGGGGAAACCCATGCAAAAGGTTCTGGCTAAAATAGTGAGCGAAAACAGAAGAATCGTGCTGATTGTATTCGATATCCTGGTGGAGATCGTCTGTTACATTGTGCCCTGGATTTTGATTCAGGGCCGTGTGGACATGGACATGTACTTTCCCTTGATGATTGGCAGTTGCTTCTTTTTTGTGTGCTGCTACGAGATTGTGTATGGCCTGATGGGCATGTACGACAGCCTGTGGCGCTATGCCGAGGTGGTGGAATTTTTCCGCCTGGTGATGGCGTCTGTGTTGGCGGTGTGCATCTTTATCATTGGGTCTTGGTTTGTGTTTTACGAGCGTCGGGTGCCCTTTTCGGTCTATTTCCTAAGCGCCATTTTCGCCACTTCGGTTACGCTGTATTCCCGCCTTACCAACCGCATGTACCGCAACACCAAATTCCAGCGCACCGGCAACAAAAAACGCCGGGTGCTGGTGGTGGGCGCCGGCGAGGCCGCCGCCACCTTGATGCACGAGCAAAACAAGGAC
>CAYYLW010000170.1:0-5064 GCA_964472465.1 uncultured Oscillospiraceae bacterium
GGCGTTCACATTCTCGGCGTGCTTCTTGCTTTTGTCCTTAAACTGCGTCATGCGCGAAAGCTCGCCATACATGGTGTTGCAGTTCAGCACCCAGGTAAGTTCTGCATGCTGGGGCACGCTGCTTTGCACAAACACCACGCTTTTTTCCGCGTTAAGCCCTGCGGCCAGCAGCATGGCCGAGGCCTCCAAGGTTTTGCGGCGCAGGGCGGCGGGGTCTTGCCGCACCGTGATGGCATGCATATCCACCACGCAGTACACACAGTCGTAGGCTTCCTGCAAAGCCCCCCAGTGGCGCACCGCCCCCATATAATTGCCCAAGGTAAAGGTGCCCGAGGGCTGAATGCCGCTGAATACTTTTTGTTTTGCTTCTTCTGCCATTTCACATTCCCCTGTCATTTGCGCTTTAGAATAAAATCCTGTATTGTAAAAGTATAGCACGAAGACGCCGCCAGCACAAACCGGGGCACTTGTTTTTTAAGCACCCCGCCTTGGCACACCGGCTGGCTGCGATATCTGGTTTGGAGGCTCCCCATGCAAAACAGCGGCCCCCCTCGGGCCTTTTTTAAAAAGAAAGACCTGCTGCTTTTGGCGGTTTTTTTGGCGCTGGCAGGCCTTTTGTTTCTGCTGTTCTGGCCCCGCCTAAGGCCCGATACCCCCGTGGCCGCCGTACTGGTGGGTACAGGGGAACAGCAGCGCAGCTTACAAATCCCCCTGGACCAAGACGGCCCGGTGGAGATAGAAGGCGGCAAACTGCCGGTGCATCTCTATGTGGAGGACGGCGGCATCCGCTTTGTCCATTCCGAATGCCCCGACCATCTCTGTGAGAATTTTGGCGTTTTACGCAACGAAGGCGAGTGGGCTTCCTGCCTGCACGCCGAGGTATTTGTGAGAATTCCCTAAAGGAGGATAGGCTGATGCCCTCCCCACAGCGCCCCTGGCCACGCCTGGTGCAGGCCCTTGTGCAAAGCCTTTTGATGGGATTGTTTGTTCTGGCTTCGTTTTTCGTATTTTGGGGCTTGCAAAATGAATTGGCCGTCGCCTCTCTGGGGGCTTCGTCTTTCATCGCTTTCTATTTTCCCAATGCCGATGCCTCCCGCCCGCGTTACCTGTTGGGCGGCTATGCCTGCGGGCTGGGAAGCGGGTTGCTCTGCCATTTTTTGCTTTTCTCTCTGCTGCCCTCCCACTATACCGAAAACTTGCCCCTCGTCATCCTCTTCTGTGCGCTTTCGGTTTTTCTCACCGGTTTTGGCATGAGCGTATTCTCCTTCCCGCACCCACCCAGCGCCGCGCTTGCCATCTCGGTGGTCATCCACCCAAACCCCTTTTATGCCGCCATGCTGGTGTACGGCATGGTTTTGCTGCTGGCCGGGCTGCGCTCTTTGCTGCACCGCTCTTTGGGTAGATATTTTTCCTCCCCTTTGCCAAAGCCCACCAAGGAGAGCCCACCCGAAAATTAGCCTTTATCTACATGGCCCCGTGTGCCATGCCAAGGCAAAGCCCGGCTATCCTGCATTATAAACTGAACGCTGCACATAAAAAAATCCCCCATCTGGGGGATTTTTTTTGCTCTATGGGTTTTAGAAACTTAGGCCGCCGTGGCGTCTGGATTTTCCATCAGGGCCAGAATGTTGGCTGCGTCATCGCTCAGCTCTTGCAGCATGCCTTCCGCCTTTGCCAGGCCATCGGCCACGCCTTGGAAATCTTCGTCGCCCAGGGCATCCATCTCGGCGCTCACGGCGTTCAGTTCCTCTTGCATCGCCGTGGCTTTTTCTTCCAGGGTCATCAAGGCATCCTGTGCCTCGGTGGTAAAGGCCCCGGCAGACGCCGCTTCGATGATTTGGTTCATCTGCTCTTCAAAAGAGGTCATCAGGGCCACCATGTTTGCCAGGCTGCCGTTGATATCCTCCAGCGGGGGCAACCAATTGTTCAGGTCGGCCAGTTCTTCGTCCATCACCGCGATGGCCTCGTCCACTTCTTTCTCGTTCATCTTATTCAGGTCGTTGGCAATGGTATCATCCCGCTCGGCCAGGCCTTGCTCCATCTCCGCCAGGCCGGTGCTCACGGAAGCCGGGAACACTTCACCCATACCCAATTGCTGGCTCACGCTCTCCATTTCGTTCATTAGGTCAGTAAGCTGGCCCGCTTTTGTTTTTATTTCTTCGTGCTTTGCCTTGAGGGAATCCAGCTTTTCCTGCGGCACACCACAGGCAGCCAGCCCCAACACCAGCGCGGCGCATACAATCATACCCAGTGCTTTTTTCATCTCTGTTCTCCTTGTGTTTTGTATTCTACGTTTCTTGGTACGTACCTAGATATTATATCAGAAATATTTCGTTTCGCCAACCTTTTTCTGCCGCACCAAAACATGAACCCCCTGTGCACGGGTGCACAGGGGGTTCTGGCATTACATTTTTCCGTTTGGGGGTGGGGGCGGGGCAGCCGGCCCTTGGGGATAGGGCCCCTGGTAGGTGGGCTGGCCATAATAGGGCGCTTGGCCGGCTGGCGCTTGGGGAGGCATATAGGGCGAGCCCGGCCTGGGGGGCGCTAGGGGCTGGATGGGCTGCTGCATGGGAACAAACGGCGGGGGCATAGGCAACGGTTGCGGCTGCCACGGCTCTGGACGGCGGGCGTTCTTTGTAAAGAAAGCCATTTGCAAATATAGGTCATTCTCCCCCATGTAGGAGAAGACGTTGGAGGACCGGATGAAGAACATCGACCATATGGAGAGCCAGAACAGGGCCGCTAAAAACAGCACCCAATAGTAGTCGTCTAAGAATGCAAAAAAGGCAGAACTTCTCTCCATTTGGCGCAAAATATAAATCACCAAGTTGCCAAAACAGGCAATGAAGCCCGATATTTGAAAACTGCGCAAAAATTTCGGGTTATGCACCACCAGCTGAAACACCGTTACCAGGCAGACAATACAGTAACAGAACAACACCACCACTGCCAAAAAGTTTGTTACGCTGGATAAAGGGTATAGCACAAAGTCAAACTCAAAGGCCCGCCGCATGGAAAAAGGCACGCGGCATAAAAACCCAAACAGCTGCACCAGCTCTAAAATGAGAAAGGTGAGCACGGCCCCTTTCAGTTTTGTTTTCTCCATCATTTGTCCCCTTTCATGGGCTTGTTTTATGTGAAGCAAATTCCTTTTTAGCGCAAAGAGCATGCCGCCATGCAGAGAGCGGGTGTTACATAACGCAAAACACATCTCCCCCCAGAAAAGCGCGGGCCCATACCTGATACACAGGGCCAGGGCGGCCTTTTTATACGGGTTCCAGCTCGGTTTTGGCAAACACAATTTTCAGCCCCAGGGGTTGCAAATAAGGCTCGCAGCGCACGCAGATACGCTCCATCACAATCTCGGCCCCCTGCGGCTTTTCCACGCTTAGCATGATGATGAACTGGCTTTTGGAGTAGCGTGCCACCGTATCGCTGCGGCGAAGAAGCCCGGTAAGCACCGCATTTTTGGCCTGATTCATGGCGGTGGAGATAACACCGGCCGCCACCTGCTCGCCCTCCCGCTCGCTTTTGATGCTAAGCAGCACGATGATGATTTTACTGCCGCTGCGCTCGCTGTTGCGGGCCACCATTTGGTAGAGGTATTTAAACACATCATAGGTGCAATACAAAGGCCCACGGATGGGGCGGTTGTCTTTGGCAACCTCGCGCAGGTCATCCTTGATAATCATGATATCCTGTTCAATGGAATCCACACGTTCGCTGGAGGCCTCGAAAATTTCGCGAATCTCCGGGTGCAGGCTGGTGCCCAGTTCTTCGGAGAAAATGCGGGAAGTTTTATGGTAGGTGGGAATGATGACCCGGTGCATGCCCAGCGCATACAGCGCGCGGAAGGTGAACAGATAGTACTGCTCCTCCAGCGGGTCTACCCCGCTGGCCGCCGTGGCGGTGGTCAACAGTTCGCTATAGCGGCCACTGTCTTGCAAAATGGTGCATAGTTCGTTCACACACTCGGCAAATTGCTTACGGTAATACAGGGCCAAGGGCATCACCCAAACCTCATTTTCCAGTTGGGGCAACAGTTCCCCACGGTACAGTTCCACCGCGTTTTGCAATAGGTCCAGTTTTTCTTGGCCCTTTGCCTCGGCGGCGGCGCGGCAGCTACGCTCAAACTCCTCGCAATCCACCTCAAAGCGGATGGCCGGGTTGCACAGGTAGCCCCCATTTTCAAACAACACCGGGCTGGTGCCGTCCTTATCCAAGTTTTTGAACTCCCGCCGCAGGGCATACACGGTGTTTTTCAGCACGTTGGCAGGGTCTGTCAAGTTTTCTTCGGGCCACAGGTTCGAAATAAGGCGTACGGCGGCGCTGGGGGCACGTCGGTTCAGAACCAAAAAACACAGCACCTGCCATGGTTTGTTGATTTTTGTGTTGCTGTCTAGCATGGATACGCCGTCCACCAGCACAGACAGCCCGCCCAGCATGGAAATTTTGATGTGTTTAATCATTCCTGGCCCCCCAGTAATGCGTCGGTTTTCTGGCTAGCCCATGCCCTCTACGCGCTTTTTCATCTCTTCCAAATTCGCGCAGTATTGCAGGGCGGTGTCGGCCGTGATACGGCCCGCTTTAAACAGACTCAATATGCTTTGGTCCATGGTCACCATCCCCATGGCCGCGCCCGCAAAGATGGCGGAATCGATTTGATGCACCTTGCTCTCGCGTATCATGTTGCGGATGGCCGGGGTGAGTAGCATCACCTCGAACACCGGCACCAAGCTGCCGTCCACCGAGGGAATAAGCTGCTGGCTTACCACCGCGCGCAGCACCATGGAAAGCTGAATGCGGATCTGGTGCTGCTGGGTGGGCGGGAAGATATCCAAAATACGATCTACGGTGTTGGCGGCGCCGGTGGTGTGCAAAGTGGAGAGCACCAGTTGCCCGGTTTCCGCCGCCGTCACGGCTATCTCTATGGTTTCCGCGTCACGCATTTCGCCCACCAAAATCACGTCTGGGCTTTGGCGCAGCACCGCGCGCAGGGCGCTGGCGTAATCCACGGTGTCGCCGTTCACCTCGCGCTGGGTCACAATGCTCATCTTGTGGCGG
>CAYYLW010000171.1:0-5042 GCA_964472465.1 uncultured Oscillospiraceae bacterium
GCATTGCTTCCATTCAGCGTGCTTGATTCAAAGTGGACTGTTTTTGTGTGCAAAATTCGCTCTCTTGAAGGGCTTTGTTTGCTGTACCCTTTTTCGTCCTATCAATTTTGCCGAAAAAATTGCTTGACTTCTAATAGTTAGTCACCTCATTCTTGTACCAAATGGTACAAAGTTCTTACTGTATTCTGCTTACAAAACACAGGTTGTATTCTTTAAAAACCCATGATATAGTATAGCAGACACAGGGCCCAATGGGAAATAGAAGGCCTCAATCCATCAGGCAAAACGATTGTTTTTTTCTATAGATGATTTTTGTAATACCTATCTAACTGATAAAGGCAGGTGCTTCGATGCCCTATTTTGACAACGCCGCCACCACCCTGCAAAAGCCCCCCGCGGTAGCAAGGGCGGTTTTGCAGGCGATGGAGACATTTGGCAACCCCTCGCGCTCGGCCCACCGGGCTGCATTGGCGGCCGCCCACGCCATTTTGGAAGCCCGCCAGGAACTGGCCGCCTATTTGGGCGCCCCAGGGCCCGACCATGTCATTTTTACCAAAAACGCCACCGAGGCCTTGAATATTGCCATTCAGGCAATACCAGGGCACATCGTCACCAGCGAGGGGGAGCACAACTCGGTGCTGCGGCCGGTATTTCAAAAAGGGACGCACAGCCTTGTACCCGCGGACAGCCTGGGCCGCATTGACGCCGAAGCCGTACTGGAAGCCTGCAAAAAAGGCACGGCCGGGGTGGTGCTTGCCCATGCCTCCAACCTGACGGGCAACCCGGTGGACATTGCCCGCATTGGCCGTTTTTGCCAAGAAAACGGGATTTTTTTTGTGGTAGACGCCGCCCAAACCGCAGGCCTTTTGCCCCTGGATATGGAGGCGATGGGCATAGATGCGCTATGCTTTACCGGGCATAAATCCCTCTACGGGCCACAGGGCACGGGGGGGCTGTGCCTCAGCAACCGCTTTTTGCCCGCGCCCCTGCTTACCGGCGGCAGTGGAAGCCGTTCGTTCAGCCCCATCCACCCGGATTTTTTGCCCGACCGCCTGGAGGCGGGCACCTTGAACGGACACGGTATTGCCGGCCTGCTGGCTGGGCTGCGTTACCTGCAGGCTGCGGGTGAAGAGCCCTACCGCACCGTAAACCATCTGGCCGAACTTTTCTTGCAGCTAGCGGGGCAGATACCTGGGGCCGAATTGTATGGCGATTTTACCCTGCCAGGCCGTGCACCGGTGGTCTCGCTGAATTTGCGTGGATATGACTCGGCCGAACTGAGCGCCGAACTGAGCGACCGCTATGACATTGCCACCCGCAGCGGGGCCCACTGTGCGCCGCTTTTACACCAGCGTTTCGGCACAAAACAGCGGGGTGCAGTGCGTTTTTCTTTTAGCCATTTCAATACCGAGGAGGAGATACGCCAGGCGGCCAAAGCGCTTGCCACCTTGGCGGCCGAGGCCGAACTGTAGACCCGTGCTTTGGCAAACCATCCACTTGCAACCATTTGGGGGCAGGCCCGTTTTTTCGGGGCCTGCCCGTTTTGGTTTTTGTAAAAAACCCTTATACTGAGTAGAAACTGTTTTGCAGCGCCTGCTTTTTCCTGTACTTATGCGCTACAGTTTGTTCATTTGCTGTAAACGAGAGGAAGGGTAAGCATCAGGAAGAAAAATAGAAAGAGCAAACGAAGAACATAAAGGGGCGAGCGGAACTTTATGATGAGAAGAAAATCTAAAAAATTAATTTTTTTCTCTAAATTTTATTCCAAAATTCTCACTTTTGGCTTTTATATTCACAAAATTTATAGTAAAATGATTATGATTTCTATCTTCTTTTAACAAAATGAGCGGAAGGTGGGGTAAAAGCAGATGGTTGGCCCATGGGCAGACGTAGATGTTATTCTGATGGCGGCGGGGTTTTCCCGCCGTTTTGGGGAAGAAAACAAGCTGCTGGCCCCATTTTTGGGCAAACCGCTTTTGCTGCACACCCTGGATTTATTCCATCATTTTGCGGGCCTTGGCCAGGTGTTTGTTAGCTTTGCCAGCCCCGAGGTAGAAAAGCTTGCCAAAAACTACCCCTTTAGCCTGCTGCAAAACAGCTGCCCCCAGCGCGGCAGCTGCGAAAGCGTGCGGCTTGGGGTACAGGCGTCCAGCGCGGCTTACTACCTGTTTGTCACCTGTGACCAGCCCTTTTTAGATGCGGACACCCTGCGCCGCCTGCTCTGTTTGCGTGCGGAGGGAAAGATGGTACAGCCCGCTTATAAAGGCCGCCCCGGCAGCCCGGTTTTATTTTCGGCCAAGTTTCGCGGCGAACTTTTGGCTTTACAGGATGGTGAGGCGGCCCGCAGTATTTTGCAGCGGCACAAGGAGGCGGTTTTACAGGCGGAGTTGCCAGATATTTTACCACTTCTGGATGTGGACCGCCCCGAAGATTTACAGCATTTGCAGATGCAGGCCGCACAGTTTTAGCATAATATACAAAGCAAACTACTTTTTGATGTGCAATATTCCATATTTTCTAAAAATTTTTTATTTCCCCTAAAAAAATGTTGATTTTTGGGTAGGCCTTGCCTTATAGTTGTAGTAGGGATATGGCTCCGCATCTGCCCAAAGCCGACAAAAAAAGGAGCCGATTTCTATGACCATTCGTGAGCAGCAGGATTTTTTGGAGAGCCTTGCCAAGGGTATTTCGTCTGTATTTGGCAGCAACTGCGAGGTGGCAATACACGATTTTAGCCGGGGTTATGAAAACACTGTGGTGGCCATTGAAAATGGCCATGTAACCGGCCGGCGTGTGGGTGACGGCGCCTCGGAAGTGGTGCTGCAGGCGCTAAAAAACGAGGCCGAGGCCCTGGAAAACCATTATAACTACCCTGCGCGCACCAAAGAAGGGCGCATTATAAAATCCAGCACCATCTTTTTAAAAGATGAGAATGGCCATCCCATCGGCCTGTTTGGCATCAACTACGATATTACCGACCTTGTGATGATGCAGCGCACTTTAGAGGGCATGGTGAAATGTGAAAAGCCCGGCGGTGAAGAGGCGGACGCCACCATAGTGAACAATGTGACCGACCTTTTGGACATTTTGATACAGGAGGCGGACGAGGCCATAGAAAAACCCGTGGCCATGATGAGCAAAGAGGACAAGATTCAGGCCATTCAATACCTGAATGAAAAAGGGGCCTTTTTGATTAAAAAAGCCGGGGATAAGGTGGCCAGCCACTATGATATTTCCAAATACACCCTTTATAACTATATGGATGCGCAAAACCAGGACTAAACCCAGGTAAGTTTGTAACTACATAGCCGGATAACTGGCAAAATATGGAAAGGATTGGTGAAGAAAAATGGAGTTGGATTTCGCAAAAATTAAGGCCGCAGCAGAGGGGTACAAGGCGGACATGACAAAACTGCTGCGCGACATGGTACGTTTCCCCGGCGAGAGCGCCGATGAAAAAAAGAAGGTTGACCGTGTGGCCGAGGAAATGCGTAAGCTGGGTTTTGACAAGGTGGAAATTGACCCCCAGGGCAACCTTTTGGGCTATATGGGCAGCGGAAAAACCTTGATTGCCTTTGACGGCCACATTGACACCGTGGGCATTGGCAACCGCGCCAACTGGAAATTTGACCCCTATGAAGGCTATGAAAACGAGGAAGAAATTGGCGGACGCGGCACCTCGGACCAAGAGGGCGGCATTGTAAGCGCGGTGTACGGCGCTAAAATTATGAAAGACCTGGGCCTTTTAAATGATAAATACCAGGTGCTGGTAACCGCCACCGTACAGGAAGAGGACTGCGACGGCCTGTGCTGGCAGTATATCATCAACGAAGATAAAGTGCGCCCCGAATTTGTGGTGATTAACGAGCCCACCGACGGCGGCATTTACCGCGGCCACCGTGGCCGTATGGAAATTCGCGTGGACGTAAAGGGCATCTCCTGCCACGGCAGCGCCCCCGAACGCGGCGACAACGCCATTTACAAAATGGCCGACATCCTACAGGACATCCGCGCGCTGAACGAGAACGACGACGCCGACGGCACCGAGATTAAGGGTCTTGTTAAGATGCTGAACGAAAAATACAACCCTGATTGGAAAGACGCGCGCTTCTTGGGCCGTGGCACCGTCACCACCAGTGAGATCTTCTTCACCTCCCCCAGCCGCTGCGCCGTGGCCGATTCCTGCGCCGTATCGCTGGACCGCCGGATGACCGCGGGCGAAACCTGGGAGAGCTGCCTGGACGAAATTCGCGCCCTGCCCGCCGTTAAAAAATATGGCGACGACGTGAAGGTTTCGATGTACCAGTACGAGCGCCCCTCCTACACGGGCTGCGTTTACCCCATTGAGTGCTACTTCCCCACCTGGGTTATCCCTGAGGACCACCCCATTACAAAAGCCATGGAAGCCAGCTACCACGGCCTGTACGGCACCGAGCGCTGCGGCCCCGCCGAAGAGCTTGCCATGCGCCAAAGCCGCCCGCTTACCGATAAGTGGACCTTCTCCACCAACGGCGTTACCATCATGGGCCGCAACGGCATTCCCTGCATTGGCTTTGGCCCCGGCGCCGAGGCGCAGGCCCACGCCCCCAACGAGAAAACCTGGAAAGAAGATTTGGTGCGCTGCGCCGCCGTGTACGCCGCACTGCCCACCCTGTACTGCAAATAGGCTTTGTAAAAGGGGTGTTTCCCCGCAGTTTGCCAGCCATACAAACACCGAACCTACCACAATGAAGAGAGATTTTAGGAGGATTTTCTATGAGCAATTTCGCCGAACTGGTTAAAAAAATTGAGGGGCTGAAAACCAGCGCCATGTACCAAAACGACTTTTTGCTGACCTGGGAAAAAACCGATGATGAGATTGCCGCCACCTTTGCCGTGGCCGACGCCCTGCGCAACTTGCGCGAGCGCAATATCTCCAGCAAAATTTTTGATTCGGGCCTCGGCGTGTCACTCTTCCGTGACAACTCCACCCGCACCCGTTTCTCCTTTGCCTCGGCCTGTAACCTGCTGGGCTTGGAAGTGCAGGACCTGGACGAGGGGAA
>CAYYLW010000172.1:0-5018 GCA_964472465.1 uncultured Oscillospiraceae bacterium
GAGCGGAAACTGGCCCGACACCGCAGGCACCGCCCGCAAATGCCTGCAACATGGGGCCGACGGCCTCTGCGCCATCGATTCGATTGGCCCCACCTTGAAAATTGACATCCAAAAGGCCGCACCGGTGATGCAGAGCGCGGACGGCTACGGCTGGCTTACCGGCGGGGCGCTGCGCCCCATATCACTGCGCATCAACGCCGAAATTGCAAGGGAACACCCCGAACTGCGGGGGCTGTATGCCTCGGGCGGCTGCCTTTGCGCCGAGCACGCCATTGAATTTTTGATGGCGGGGGCCATGGGCGTTGGGGTGTGTACCGCCCCCATTTTAAAGGGCATTGACTATGTGAGCGAGCTGTGCTACAGCCTTTCGGCAAAATTGCAGGAGCTTGGCTACAGCAGCATCGAGCAGGTGTTTCGCGCGGCGCTGCCAAACTTCCCACAGCGGGAAAGCGTTTGCGCCTTGGATTTCTGCTTCACCCCCTTTAAAGAGGACGGCGGAAAAAAATGCGTAAGTTGCCACCGCTGCGAAAAGGTTTGCTGCTATGGGGCACGTGTGTTGCAGTTCCCCGAAATGGAGGTGGACAGAACCCTCTGCCGAAACTGCGGCCTTTGCGCCGATATCTGCCCCACGGGGGCGCTGCGGGCCAGCCCCGGGGCCAAAACCGCGCGGGATTTGGAACTGGAAAAGGAATCTCAGGCGTTTTACGGCTATATCGAAAGCATAAATGCGTAAAGGGGATAGAGATATGCTGACAGAGAAACGAAAAAAACAACTCATTGGGTTTTGCCAAAAAATGATACGGGCCAAAAGTTACAGCGGGCAGGAAAACCTGGTGGCGGCCGAGATGGAAGCCTTTGCGAAGGCAAATGGTTTTAGCGATGTATATGTGGACCCGTACGGTAACTGCATCTGCCACATAAAGGGCAGCCGCCCCGGCCCCAAGGTGCTGTTTGACGGCCATATGGACACCGTGCCTGTGCCAGACCCCGCCGCCTGGGAGCACGACCCCTTTGGCGCCGAGGTTACTGACGGCAAGATGTACGGCCGGGGCACCTCGGACATGAAGGGGGCGCTTTCGGCCATGCTGGCCGCCGCCGCCTGGTTTTACGAGGACTGCAAGGGAGGTTTTGCCGGGGATATCTACGTGGCGGGCGTGGTACATGAGGAGTGCTTTGAGGGGGTGGCCGCCCGCGAGATTAGCGCCTATGTAAAGCCAGACTATGTTGTGATTGGCGAGGCCTCGCAGTTAAACGTAAAAATTGGGCAGCGCGGCCGGGCCGAAATTGTAGTGGAGACCTACGGTGTGCCCGCCCACTCGGCAAACCCGGAAAAAGGGGTGAATGCCGTTTACAAGATGTGCCATATCATCGAGGAGATTCAAAAATTGGTTCCCACCCACCACGACACCCTGGGCGACGGGATTTTAGAGCTGACCGACATTAAAAGCGAGCCCTACCCCGGCGCTTCGGTGGTACCCAGCTACTGCCGCGCCACCTACGACCGCAGGCTTTTAACGGGCGAGACAAAAGAGGGGGTGTTGGCCCCCCTGCAGCAGCTTTTGCAGCGGATGATGAAAGAGGACCCGCAGCTTAAGGCCAAGGTCTCCTACGCGGTGGGGGAAGAAAAATGCTATACCGGCAATAACATCAGCGGCGAGCGCTTTTTCCCCGGCTGGCTATATAGCAAGGACGACACCTTTGTGCAGGACGTATACAGCGAGCTTTGCACCATGGGCTTTAGCCCCGAAATTACCCAGTACAACTTCTGCACAAACGGCAGCCACTACGCGGGCGAGGCGGGAATACGAACTCTTGGTATTGGCCCCTCGCGCGAAAATTTGGCCCATACCATAAATGAATACATTGAGCTGGAACAACTGGAAAAGGTGGCCGAGTGCTACGGCGGGGCCATGCGCGCCTTGCTGAAATAGCCTGTACCCTATATGACGAAAAGGAGCGCTGATGGAGCTTTTACTGAAAAACGCGGTGATTGTAACGGTGAACCCCGAACGTGAAATTCTTTGGAACGGGGCCATGGCGGTGGAAAATGGACGCATTGCCGACATGGGCGAGACAGAAGAGATTTGCGCGCGCCACCCAAAGCCCAAAAAAGAGGTGGACTGCACGGGCAAAGTCCTCTTCCCCGGCTTTATCAACACGCACAACCACCTGTTTCAGGCGCTGTTAAAGGGCCTGGGCGACGATATGGCGCTTAAGGACTGGCTAGCGGGCATGACCTTCCCCGCCGCACAGCACCTGAGCGAGGAGGATTGCTATTACGGGGCTATGCTGGGCTGCATGGAGGGGATACGCAGCGGCATGACCACCCAGCTGGACTACATGTACCCCCACGCCAGCCACGGCCTTTCAGACGGCGTATTGAAAGCTTTTAAAGAACTGGGTATCCGTGGCATTTTTGCCCGCGGCTGCATGGATACCGGGCTGGAATTTGGGGTGTGCAAGGCCATTACCCAAACCCCAGGGCAGATTGAAAACGACCTGGTGCGCCTGTTTGACGAGTACCATGGCAGCGAAGAGGGCCGCATACGGGTTTGGGCCGCGCCCGCGGCGCTTTGGTCCAACTCAGAAACAAACCTGCGGATGCTGTGGGAGGTGGTGAACTACTATGGCGCGGGGCTTACGGTGCATGTTTCCGAGACGCCGTTTGACCGGAAATCGACCGAATTATTGCACGGCTGCGCCGGAACCGACTGCCTTGCCAAGATGGGGATATTGGGCCCCAATGTGCTGATGGTACACTGCGTGTACCTGAGCGATAAGGACATACGCCGCAGCCAGTATTACGATTTAAAAATCTCACACAACCCGGTAAGCAACATGTACCTCTCCTCGGGCGTTGCGCCCATTCCCAAATTTTTACTGGCGGGGCTTACGGTGGGCCTTGGGGTGGACGGCGCGGCCAGCAACAACGGGCAGGACATGCTGGAACTGCTGAAAACCACCGCCCTTTTGCAAAAGGTACACACGCTGGACCCCACCTGCATCACGGCGGAAAAGGTGCTGGAGATGGCCACCATAGACGGCGCCCGCGCCCTGGGGCTGGAAAAGGAGGTGGGCTCTTTGGAAATTGGAAAAAAAGCCGACTTTTTTGTGTTTAACCCCTACAAAAACCCCAAGGCCATCCCCCTGCATAACCCCGTCTCCACGCTGGTTTATTCCTCCAGTATGCAAAATATTGAAAGCGTTGCGGTGGACGGGCGCTTCCTGTTGGAAAACGGGGTGTTTACCACCCTGCCAAGCGAAGAGGCCGTTTTGCAAAACGCCCAAAAAGCGGCCGAAAACCTCTGCCGCCGGGGGGGAATACAAAACCGTATGCAGGGCCACGCCTGGCGGAATATCGCTTTTTAGGGCAGATTAACAAAACATAGATATAGCGAACGCAGGCAGAAACAGTGCAGGACAAGGCGGAGGAATGAGCAATACTGTATGTATTGCGATTGACGACAACGCAGTCATTCGCTGTTTCTGCCAAGAGCAGCATAACTCATGTTATGTTAATTTGCTCTAAGATACGCAGAGGCAAGCAGAGTGAAAGGAGCATCTCATGGTTAAAATTTTAGGTATCTGCGGCAGCCCGCGCCGTAAGTCCAGCTATCTGGCGCTGCAAACGGCCCTTAGCGCCGCAAAAAGCGCAGGCGAGGACATTGAGACAGAGCTTGTGGAGCTGCGCGCGCGCAAGATGAACTTTTGCGTGCACTGCAATAAGTGCCTGCGGGACGAGAGCGACCGCTGCACCGTTTTTACCGATGATATGACCGAACTGTATGACAAGGTGTATGGGGCCGACGGCATTGTAATTGCCACCCCCGTATACGAGATGAACGTGACCGCCCAGCTTGCCACCTTTTTTGGGCGCTTTCGTTCGGCGTGGATGCTCTCGATAAAAGACCCGGATTTTTTCACCCACAAGGTGGGCGCGGCCATTGCCGTTGGGGGCACCCGCAACGGCGGGCAAGAGGCCACTTTGAGTTCGGTCATCAATTTTTACTACACCCAGGGCATTACGGTTTGTAACGGTGGCAGCGGCATGTATGCCGGGCCCGCCTTGTGGAACCCAGGCGACGGCAGCGGCGAGATACAGGATGAGACGGGGATGAAGCACGCAGAAATTTTGGGCAGAAAGGTGGCGAAAATGGCCCGCGTAATGAAGTACGCACAGCTATAAAGCTGCGCTGTAAAACACAAAAAGCTAGATTTGCCCATTGGTTACCGAACCGCCCGGACAACCGCAGTTTGTGAATTTTCTGCCGCTTCGCAAAAACGGGACGCCACAGCGACCCTGGCGAAGGAAATAACAAATTCAGCCTTTTTGAGGTTTGGCGGCAAACCCCAAAATAAGAGGAGAAGGCTATGAAAATGACCTATGGTATCAATGACAAAGTGCCCGTAAAAAAAGCAGTTCCTCTGGCATTACAACATGTGTTCACCATTTTTACCGGCACCATTGCAGGCAGCACCCTGCTTGCCACCGGCGCAGGGCTGGACGTAAACGGCACGGCCCTCATCATACAGTGCGGCATGTTGTGCTGCGCCATCGCCAGCCTCATCCAGTGCCTGGGTATTTGGAAGTTGCCCATCGGCTCAAAACTGCCCATCATCACCGCGGGCAGCTACACCCTTATCACCCCCATGGTCATCATGGCCAACAACCCAAATATTGGGCTGGGCGGCGCTTTTGGCGCTGCTTTTGTGGGCAGCATTATATTGTTTTTCCTGGGGCCCCTTGCCATTAAATACCTGCACCGGTTTTTTACCCCCGCCGTTACCGGCAGCGTGGTGCTGGCCGTGGGCATGACCCTCATCACCTCGGCCTTTGACAAGATGGTGGGCTACAACCCCGGCGGCAGCGAGGTGTGGAAGTTTTTTGGCGTGGCCCTTTTTTGCGCTGTACTTTGCATCATTATTGATAACTTTACCAAGGGTTTCATCCAGTCACTTTCGATTTTGCTCTCGATGGTGGTGGGCTACCTGCTTTGCACCGCGCTGGGGCTGATTGA
>CAYYLW010000173.1:0-4963 GCA_964472465.1 uncultured Oscillospiraceae bacterium
GCTGGTGTCCTTTTTGCACATGGCGCGGGCCAGGCGGTAGGCCACCTTGGTGATATCGGTGCCCACGATGGCCAGCTTGCCGTTTTCCAGGCCCATAATTTCCCCGCGCTTGATTTTTTTACCGTCGAACTCGGTGCTGCGGGAGGCGAAGGTGACAAGGCCGGTATCCACCGTTTCGGCCATCTTGCTCATCTCAATCTGGTTTTGTTCGGCGCTGGCGGCAGGTTCATAGGCCAACATGGCCGTCATGCCCTGCGGCACGGTGCGGGTGGGCACCACCACCACCTTGCGGTCGGCCAATTTGGCGGCCTGCTCGGCGGCCATGATGATGTTTTTGTTGTTGGGCAGCACGAACACCGTTTCGGCCGGCACGCTTTGCACCGCCGAGAGGATGGTCTCGGTGCTGGGGTTCATGGTTTGGCCCCCGCTAACCACGGCGTCTACGCCCAGGTCGCGGAATACCTCCCGCAGGCCCTCGCCCGCGGCTACCACCACAAAACCCATAGGCCGCGCGGAATCCACCGCGGCGTAAGCGTACTCTCCCCCGCCTTGCTTCTCCGCCTCGGCCTGTTTTTCCAGGCCCTGCCCCTGGGCCTGGCGGCCCTCATACTGTTCGTGCATGTTCTCTATTTTCAGCCGGGTGAGGTAGCCGTATTTCAGGGCTTCGCTCAGTACGCGGCCCGGGTCTGCCGTGTGCACATGGCACTTGATAATCTCCTCGTCGTCCACCACTACCACGCTGTCTCCGTTAGATTCCAAATAGGCGCGCAGTTTTAGCGGGTCGGCCCCGTTTTCGCGGTTCACCAAAAACTCGGTGCAATAGGCGTTGGTGATATCGGGGTTTAATTCGTGCGCAAACACGCCCTTGCCCACGTTTTGGGTGGAGAGCTTCGCCTTTTTTTCGCTGGGCGCGGCGGCGGGCACCATCTGGCCGCCCACAAGCACGTCCCGCATGCCTTCAAAAATATAGCACAACCCTTTCCCGCCGGAATCCACCACGCCCGCCTTTTTCAAAATGGGCAGTTGCTCGGGGGTTTTTTCCAGGGCCTCGGCGGCGGTTTGCACCACAAGGGCCCACTGGGCGGCCTCGTCCTCCAGGGCCTGGGCGGCCAAGGTCTCGCTCACCACCCGCGCCACGGTCAACATGGTGCCCTCGGTGGGTTTCATCACGGCTTTGTAGGCCGAGGAGACACCCTGCTCAAAAGCCTGGCGGATATCGGCGGGGCTGGCCTCTTTTTTACCGGCCAAGGCCTTGGAAAAGCCACGGAACAAAAGCGAAGTGATGACCCCTGAGTTGCCCCGCGCCCCCCGCAACATGGCCCCGGCGGCCAGGGAAGAAGCCTCGGCCACGGTGGCGCTGTCTTTTAAAGCCAGCAGTTCGTCGCGTGCCGCCGCGCAGGTCATGCTCATGTTGGTGCCGGTGTCGCCGTCCGGCACCGGGAATACATTCAGCTCGTCCACCTCGGCGCTATGCACCTGGATGTTGTTGGCGCCGGAGATGATGGCATCCCGCAGCGTCTTTCCGTCTATCATGTGTTTTCACCTCAACCGGGGCCGCCCCAAACGCCGGGCCGCCCGCCATACTTTAAAAGAATTTGTAAAACCCGCACCCTATGCTTAGAAACTAATTCACCACATTATCCACCGAAACATCTACCCGCTGCACCGGGAAGCCGGTGGCTTTTTCCACCTCATACTTCACCTTGTGGGCCACGCCTTTTACGGCTTCTTTTATATTGATACCGTACACCACTTCGATGTGCAGTTCTATCAGCAGATGGCCGTCCTGTTCGGTAACCCGCACACCTTTTTCGGGCGTGTCGGCCCGCAGTATGCTTCGCAGGCTATCGCCGGCCCCGCGGGTGGTCATGCCCGCCACGCCCACGGCGCTTTTGCTGGCCATGCCCACCAGTTCGGCAAAGTAGCTTTCGGTGATACTGATTTTCCCATAGGGGTTATAGAAAGTTATCATAATGCCCTCTCCTCTTCTGGCCGCAGCCACCCCGATAGCGTGGGCCGCCCGGCCTTGCAGCGGTCTTGATAGGCTATAAGTTTAGATACAATATTATACTACGAATACGGCGGGATGTACAGTTTTCACACCGCCTTATATGTAACGAGAACAGCAAAGCAGTTTGCAAACAAAAAAACGCCGTACACAGTGGGGCAAAAAACGGCGTTTCAAAAGTGGTTCTAATAGCTATATGCGTTTTTAAAAGGCTTATTTTTCCGCATCTTTCGGGGCGGTATTTTGCTTTTTACCCTGTTGTTTTTTCAGTTCTTTCAGCCCTATCCGTATCAATTCCGCAGTGGCCTCAGAGCGTGTTTGAAAACGGTTTTTGAAACGGAAATCCTCTATTTCCTCAAACATTTTGTCGTCCACAGAAATCATATAGCGGGGTCTCTTTGTCGCCATTTTATCACCTCATGGTTTATACTAACACACTGATACACTGATGTAAAGTTGGGAAAAGACAAATACGCATTGACATGTGTATCACTCATACACTATACTTTAAAAGAGTGTATGAGTGATGCACCAAAGCGCCCCGAAAGGAGGTGTTCGCATGGCTACCCAAAAGAACCGGATGATGGTGAGTTTGCCACCAGAGCTGGAGGAGGACCTGGCGCAGGTAAAACAAAATTTATTTTACCACGATTCCCGCGCCGGTATGTACCGCCAGTTGATTCGCCAGGGTTTAGACGCAATACACGAAAATGACGACGTACAGGAAAAACAAGAACCCGGCCAATAAAAGATGGACCTACTGTTAGTGGCAGTGTGTTATGTGAAAAAATGTGAAGAGGAGTATGTAAACATGTACAGAAAGAAAGTGGCTTGTTTGTTAGCCTGCCTGCTGACGCTGGCATTGGCTCTACCGGTGTATGGGCAAAGCCTGCCGCCGCCAGAAGAGGTTTCTTCGGTGCCCTCCAGTAGTGTGGCAACGGGCCAACCAGAAAGCAACAGCGCAGAAAGCAACAGTGTAGAAAGCCAGCCCCAAAGCAGTGGCGTAAGTGCTTCTGCCGAAGAACCTGCCGGCAGCTCTGCGGCTAGCTCTTCCAGTGGTTCCGCGGCTGCCTCTGCCAGCAGCTCTACGGCCAGTTCTGCCAGTGGTTTGCCGCAGAGCAGCAGCGGGCCTGCCACCGTGGAAAGCGGCTCTTCCAGCTTGCCGCCTGCGCCGGATAGCCTGGCCAGAACGGCAGGTGCCCAAGAAGGGGAGGCGGGTGTTATGCCGGCCAGCTTCCCCGCAGACCCGGCGCCCATCAGCGCCATTTTCCCCGATAACTACCTGCAAATAGCGGTGGCTGCCGCGCTGGGCGTCTCGGATGTAAATACCGAGGTGACGGCCCAGCAGTTGGGGAGCATCCCTCACCTAAATGTGGACACCGTGACCGACTGGACGGGTGTGGAATATTTGACGGCGTTGACTGGTGTTAACCTAGCACTGAGCAGCGAATACGACATTGCCAACCTGGCCGGGTTGGCCGCCGCGCCTGTGCTGGCAACTCTTTGGTGTGGCTCGGATAAGACAAAGGGGGACATAGCGGTGCTTTCCCAGCTTGAGAAGCTGGAAAATGTGTCCTTAAGCGGCCCAGAAATTTATGGGGACATAGCCGCTTTTTCCGTGCACAACCTGGTAAGTATCAGCTTAAGTAGCAGCAAGGTTACCGGAGATATTAGCGTGTTTGCGGGAAAAACCAATCTAAGCTTTATATCTTTAGCGCCCTATATTGAAGCAAACACCCTAAGTGGGGATATCTCTTCCTTCGGCGCGTGCACAAAGCTGCAAACGATACTCTTAATCAGTGGGGACTACACAGGCTCGCTTTCCTCTCTTTCGGGCCTGACGGAATTGACCAATTTGACTATTAGCGGCACAAAAATAACAGGGGCGCTTTCCGCTTTGTCGGGGCTGAATAAATTAGAAACCATTCAACTTACAACCCGCCCGGACTACACAGGGGAAAACACCCAAAACCAAATGAACGGGGCGCTTGAGGACCTCAATCTGCCGGCCAAAACTGCTTTGTGGTCACTTAGTTTGAACGGCCCGTTTACTGGCAACCTCTCGGTTTTTGAAAACAACCCTAGAATGCAACAACTAAATATTGCTAGCCCGGGGCTATCAGGAGATATTGCTTCTCTGGGTGGGTGCAGTTCGCTTCTTTCAATTGATTTACAAAGCAGAGGAACAACAGAGGGAAATATCTTTGGGGATATTGGTGATTTGGGCAGCCTTACTAATTTGAGGGGTCTATCTGTTACCTCAACGGATCTAAATGGGCGGCCGTTGGAAGACATAAGCGGTGATATTGCCGGAATAAAAGACCTCAATAATCTAACAATATTGTCTTTTACGAGCCCAGGCTTAACGGGAAAACTGGCAGACTTGGGAAATAAGCAACAGTTAGAATGGCTTACTCTTTATTCCACCCATGTGCGTGTTATGCCAGAAGATAAGGCATTATTTCCTTTATTGCAAGAGGAAGCACACCGAGGTTATTTCATTCAGCCAGAATTTCTTCCTGCATTTTCAAAAACCAGTGCTGTTGTAGGGGGCGGCGGCTACGGCGGCTCCATTCAACTTGTTTATACGGCAATATTCCAGGGAATATCAGATGTCTATATAGGTGGTAATAAGCTGACACCGAAAACAGACTACACAAAAATGGCTGCGATTGACAACGGGAGCTTCTTCCAGATTAGCTCAGCCTTTCTACAAAGCTTGGGCGAGGGTACGCACAACTATGAGATAGACTTTTACTGGGGCGGCAAGGTGAGCGGCAGCTTCACCCTTACCAAAGCCACCGAGTACACCGTAACGTTTAAAAACTATGACGGCAGTGTGCTGAAAACCCAAAAAGTGGCAGAGGGTGGCATGGCCCAGCCCCCGGCGGTTCCCTCAAGGCCTGGCTACTATTTTGTGAGCTGGGACACCCCCCTTACCAACATCCGGGCCGA
>CAYYLW010000174.1:0-4947 GCA_964472465.1 uncultured Oscillospiraceae bacterium
TAAAACAAAGCCGGGCCATCTTTCCACATGCCTTTCCATGGGAATCCATTCCCCCATAAACCTGGCGCCCAGCACGGGGCCGCTTCGCTGCCACACCCGCCGTGCCTGCTGCTCAGCCTCTACGCACAAAAACACCCGCACATCACACACCGCCCCCACCTTCGGGTGCAGGGAATAGCTGCCCTCCAGCAAACAAAGCGCCCCGGCAGGCACGTCCAGGGTTGGGGCTAACTGCCCCGTTTGGCAGTTGTAGGGCTGGTAGGAAAAGGCCTGCCCTTCCCCAGCCTTTGCCGCCACTGGCGCCAAGCGCTCATAATCAATATTCCCGCCGGGCTGGGCCAGGCGTTGTTCACTGCGCTGGCTCTCGCGTAAAAAGAAATGGTCGGCGTGCACGGCCCCACAGCCATACACCGCCTGTAAAAGTTCAGCCAGGCCGCTTTTCCCACTGGCGCACATACCGTCAATGCCCACCAGCACCTGCGGTTTTTGCAGCAGCGCGCGGTCAATGGCGGCAAACACCGGCAAATACCCGGCCATGGCCCCCGCCAGCACCCGGTAATGTGGCGCGTACCGCGCGCGAAAACGCTCACTGTGGTGCAGCGGCGGGCAGCCACGCTGGCTATACGCCTCAATAAAATGGTTCCAGCGCTTTGCCGATATCGGTAGCTCCCCCGCTTGTATCATCCCCGGCACCCATTTTAGGCGCTGCAAAAAACCGGCGGCACTGCCGCTGGCTTGCCCGGCGGAAAGCGCACACAGCCTTGCCAGTGTGCTGCTTTGCAGCCCTTTTTCCAGCCCGGCCAGGTGTACCCGTGTGTATCCCCCGCCAATCGGCTCAACCGCCGACACCGGGTGTGTGCTTTCTGGGCACGCCGCGCGTTCCTCTTCCAGCCGGGCACAAAAGGCGGTGGGGTCGTCTATCAAATGCCCCCCGCCAAATTCACTTTGGTACAATAGCTTTACCACGTCTTCCATCTCTAGCCCCGGATGCAGGGCGGCATGGCTGCGCAGCAAGGCCTTCTCCTGTGTGTATTCCATGCCCGCCCTCCTTCTGTGTGGTTTGGCTTCATGGTACCACATCCCCGGCCATTTTTCCATAGGCCCTGCCCATGGGCCACCACTAAAAAACCACCTAGGGCAAAACCCCAGATGGCCCACTTGCTTTTTTGCCGCCGGGCTACTCTCTCCCGGCGTCCTGCTGCTTCATATCAATGTACGAATACAGCGTGTATTTGGAAATGCCAAAATATTTGGCCACCTTATTGCCAGATTTCATCACCTGGAAAGCCCCGTTTTGGTTTAAGAACTGGATGGCCTTCACCTTGTCCTCTTTGTTCATCATGGCCACCGGTTTGCCCACCAAAGCCACCGACTGTGCAATCAAATCGTCCAGCAAACCATTGATATTCACAATCCGCTCGGGCTCGGTTTGCCGGGTATCCCGTGGGGAAATCAGTTCGCTCACGGCACTGTCCACCATGGTTAGGGCCGAGATGTCGTAGTTGATGGACAAAATGGCCGATACGTGCCCCTTGCTGTTGCGTATATACATGGTGGAGGATTTTAAAATTTTCCCGTCCGGGGTGCGGGTGAGATAGCCCAGATGGTCCTCAGGCTGGGCCTCATGGCTTTTAAGCTGCTCCATCACCACCTTAGACGCACCGTCCCCCACCTTGCGGCCGCTCACATGCCCGTTTTCCAGGGCCACAATGCTGTGTTCCGGCTGGTTGGTGCTCACATCGTGCACCACCACCTCGCACTGGTTGCCAAACTGTGCGGCAATGCCGGCCGCAATTTGTTGTAAAAGCTCCAGACGTTTTTTCTCCACGTAGAAGGCCCCTTTATTCTCAACTGATGGTTTTTATCATAGCACATATTTACCCAACAAAAAACATTTTTGTTGGGTAAATTAATTTTAATATTGCCCAAATTCTCCCTGCAACACAATCAATCCGGACAATATACTACGTTTCATCGAACTATGCTGTTATTATGCACAATTCATTCCGCAATATTTATACACCGGTTTTTGTGCGCCATCCCCCTGTTTACCGTGCCATACCCAGGCAGGCCTAGCCATCATATATGGCTTGCTACCCGTAAAACTCTTTACCCCTAAACCCGACATCTCTTCTAGCATTCGCTACCCGCTATCTCTTGCATTTTCAGCAAGAATTTTTCCGCCGCCTTTGTAAACACCTGATATTTTTTCCAAGCAAGGCTCATTTTAATCGGCGCTTGGCGGGATAACGGCCTAAAACACAGGGGGCTATTGCCGGTTATGTTGATGATTTTATCATAGGCAATCGCGTAACCGATGCCTTCCTCCACCAAGAGAGAGCCATTGAATAAAAGGTTATACGTGGCCACGATGTTCAGCTTGTCCGCCTCACACTCCAGTATGTGCGTCAGGTTCGCATCCAGCAAAGACTGCCTGGACACAATTAGCGGTTTTTCTGCCAGGTCCTCTGGCGCAATGCTTTGTTTTTGGGCAAGCGGGTCGTCTTTTCGCATCAAAACCCCAAATGTATCAGTACAGGGCAGGGGCCACGATTCATATTTGGCAGAATCAATCTCCCCAAACAAAAGGGCAAAATCTATCAGCCCCCGGTCCAGTTCCTCTATCACAGAGGTCTTATCTCCACTGATAATATGGAAATGCACCAAGGGGTATTCGGCGCGCAGCGCTTGGGCCGCCTTGGCCAGCAGGCGTATTCCATCCGTTTCTCCTGCGCCTATGGTGATATTCCCGGCAATAGTCTCGTCCGATAGCGATATTTCATCCTGTGCCTTTTTCACCAGCTCGGTAATTTCCTCTGCGCGCTTGCGCAGAATCATCCCTTCCTCCGTCAATGTTATCTTGCGGTTGCTGCGGATGAAAAGCTTCTTGCCCAGTTCTTCTTCCATGTCTCGCAACTGCCTGGAAAGGGTAGGCTGCGAAAGATGGAGCGATTCCGCCGCGCCCGAAATACTCTGCTCCCGCGTAAGGGCCAAAAAATATTGTAATACGCGAAACTCCATGCAACATCCCCCCTACTTCTGGCGGTAGTATAGCATGTTTATTTATGTTCGTAAAGCATAGATTCTTATTAGATATAACCATATGCTATTTGTATCTCTTCTCACCGGAACATGCCCTCTTTCATCGGCCAAAGGCACGTTTCCATCACTTTTGTTCCGTTTCATTTCTTGTTTTGTGCTATAATCGTAACCATAAAAATAAGAGAAGAGGTAACCAGGTGGCTACAAAAGAAGCTTTTTTGTACCGTAAATTGGCTTTGGAAGACATACCGCGCCTAATAGAACTGCGGCAATTACAGCTACAAGAAGAGGGCGCCGTTGCCACTTTTGATTTAGCGCCTTTTTTGCAGGAGTACTATCAGAAACATTGGAATGAGGGAAGCTTTATTTCATGGCTTGCACTGGATAAAAATACAATAATTGCCACCAGTGGCCTATCCATCACTGAAAAACCACCTTATTATGGTAATCCTTCGGGGAAAATCGGCCTTTTGTCCAGCATGTATACCCTCCCCCATTACCGGAGAAGGGGCATTGCCAAACAGCTTTTGGTACGGATACTACACGAGGCCAAAGAACAGGGCTGCGGCGCCGTGCATGTAACGGCATCGGATGCCGGTGTACCTTTATACCAGGATTTTGGATTTTGCAAAAGCGAGAGGTTCTTTTTTTATGCGTTACACACGCCACAAGAAACAGAATAAATTATTTTTTTCAGCAACTACTTGACTTTGCCATAGTGTCAAGGCTTAAGCTTACCGTGTAAACCGGTTTACACGAATGGAAAGGAGGTACGCGTTTGTTCAAAATAGGCGAATTTTCTAAATTGGTGCGTGTGTCGCCCCGTATGCTTCGGCATTACGAAAAATGCGGTTTGCTTCATCCCGCAGAAACAGATGCATTCACCGGGTACCGGCGGTACAGCGCGGGGCAAATTCCGCTTATCATGAATATCAGGGTTCTGCGCAGTTTGGGTTTTTCCATCGATGAAACAGAAGATATCCTGCCCCATTGGGGGGATAAGGCCTATATGAACAGGGTTTTGCGTGCCAAAGCCGGAGCCGTGCAATCAGCGATTGAAGCGGAACAGGCAAAGCTTGAGCAGATTATGAAAATAATCGCCACTATAGAAAAGGAGACGGATAGTATGGTGTATGAAGTGGAACTAAAAAAACTGCCCGCCGTGAAAGTGTTAACACTACGCGGCATCATTCCAAAATACAATGAGGAAGGAATTTTGTGGGAAAAGCTGGGCCGGTACATCGGGGAAAAGGGCATTGCCTGCCACAGCGACGGTTACTCCACCTACTACGATGAAGAGTATAAGGAAGAAGGGCCCGACGTGGAAATAGCCATTCCGGTGGATGTGCTGGGAAATAATGACGGCGCGTTTGTGTACAAGGAATACGGGGAAATTCCTTTGGCTGCCACCGTACGCTTCACCGGCCCCTTCGATGGCGGTTATGACGCCGCCGACAAGAAACTGGCTGAATGGATGGAAGAAAACGGTTATACTTTTGCAGGCCCTATGCGCGGGCATGTGCTGGTATCACCGGATGAGGAACCAAACCCCGAAAAATGGACGACAGAAATTGAGGTTCCCGTTGTAAAAAAATAACTGGCGGCCTTACGGGCTACGCGGCCAAAGCCAAACCCTCTGCTCGCCCGTTTCGTCCATTTGCATTGCCCTTGCAGCGAAATACTTTTGTGGATTGCCTAAACAACCTATTCCATAAAGAAGGAAGGAAAGCGCCATGAAAATGCCCCCGGCGATAGACACCGCATTCTTTGCCCCCTGCGGCATGAATTGCATGGTGTGTTATAAGCATTGCTATACAAAAAAAACCTGTGCCGGGTGCTTGCCGGGTGACGAGGGCAAGCCGGAGCATTGCCGCAAGTGCAAAATTAAGGATTGTGTGCAGGAAA
>CAYYLW010000175.1:0-4772 GCA_964472465.1 uncultured Oscillospiraceae bacterium
CGTCAAACAGCAGCTGCATCAGCTCTATAAACCGCTGGTAGGTGGCGTTGTCCTCCGGGTCAAACACAATTTCTCCCACCTTTTTCCCGTCATCCACTATGTCAATCACAACGTCGCGGCCGGCAAGGCTTACCTGCGTGGGCAGTGGTAGGTTGGCTTTCATGGCTTACTCCTCCCCGTCCAGGCTCGTCACCACCGCATCCGGGGTGAAGGTGCAGCCGTCCTGCAATTTGTCTATCTTCCCGGTAATCTGCTTGCCGCCAAAATTGATGTTAAAGGGGAAATTCACCCTGGAATCTCCGCCTATGCTCTGTGGCACCAGGGTGCAGCTGTCCCACAGGGTGGCGGCAAAGCTGCCGTCTGTGCCAATGTAGCCATGTCCCACCATCACCTTGCGCCCGGCAAATTTTTCCAGTTGTCCCCGCCGCCACCAGGTGTGCAGCAGGGGGTTCAGCTTGCTGCCGGCCCGCAGGGTATTCGGCTCAAAGCTTTGCTCCTGTTCCAGTTTGTTTACATCGGTATAGGTTTCCCCCAAAACATCCGTAATGGTCTTTATGTCAGGGTTCAGTTCCAGGGCGCTGTCCTCGGTCTTGTAGCCCTGCGCCTCCCACACGGGGGTGCTCCCATCCTCCGAAACATCCACAAAGGTCACCAGCAGTTTGCGCAGGGCCTCGTCCTTGCCCGTTAAGTTAAATACATCATTCGCCATGTTTTTTGCCTCCTAGAGTATCATTTCCTCTTTGAATTTCGCGGTCAGGGTCACGGTATACACCGCAGCATCCTCACCCGGCAGCAACAGCAGCCCGCCGCCGCTGGCCCGCATCTGTTCATGTTTTGTGTCCTCATTCCCAAATTTGGGGGCCAGCCCCAGCACCGATTGGCGTATCACCCAGCGCTGGAAGGCCAGCAGCCACTCGGCATTTTCGGTGGCCAGGCTGTTTTCCCCGGGGGTCTTGGGCAGCACCACATACAGGGTAAAGTGCAGCTGCATAGAAAGCACCAGGTCCCCCAGCACATCCTCCTCCATGCCCAGCAGGGAAAGCCCCTGCGGGGTCAGGCTGGCATTGCGGGGTGCGCTCTGGTAGTGGTCTATGTAAAAATCCGCCCCGGCGGGCATGCCGTCAAAGGTTTCCAGCCAATCCCGCAGGTTTTTCAGCCATCTCTGCGCCTGTTCCAGGTCTGTCATTTCTGCCTCCTCAGCATCTCTATATAGTTTTGCAGCTCCTGCACCATCAGGTCGCCCTCCTTTTCGGCCAGACGTTTGTCCGGGTAGGGCCCAGCTTCGGTGTTCTTCTCTTTGTTAAAATTTAGGTTCTGGTTCACCACATGCTTTTTCTCATACTTTTTGGCGAAAGGGCTTTCGGTCTCATCCCCCAGCATCAGCTTGCCCGCGCGCAAAAACTGGGAGGCGGACCCCGGCATTACAATCTCCGATTTGCTGATGTCCGTTGCAATCCCCATCTGCTTAATGCTGGCCCCGCTCACCTTCCACATATATTTTTCCATCCGCCGCAGCACGTTCAGTGTGTGGAACATCTGCACCGCGCCGCCCTCGTCCAGCCCACAGCGCCTAGCCACCTTGTCAGCCCGTGGCAGGTCTATCTCCACTTTTATGGCCATCTACCCACCCCCTTCCAGGTGCAAAAGCCGCCCGTCCAAGTCGCATTTCAGGTCTACGGCACTCAGCACCACCACGCCGGGCCATGCGGCCTCGGTAAAGGCGGCCCACTCCGCCGGGGTCTCTATGTCCGGCCCGGTGCCCGAGCAGGCCTTGTCGCCCGCCCGCAGGGTCCAGTAGCCCGCTTTGTCGGCCAGCTTCTCAAACTCCGGCGGTGGCAGGTACCGCAGGTCCCCGGCCCTCGCAGGTATCACCAGCAGACTCTTATTCGCCGCTGTCACGCCGGTGCGGCTCTCCTGCTCCACCCGTTTGCTCTCCAAAAAAGCGCAGGCTACAAATACCGTTTTATGGTATTTTGTGGCCCCGGCCTCTTTGCAGTTGTTGTACAGCGTCACGGTCTGGCGGCAGGCGGCGGCATAGTCCGGCCCGGTGTTTACCGTCCTGGGCTTCACCCGCCACATCACCACAGCCCCCGGCACACGGCCATATACTTGCAAAGCAGGCTGTAATACAGCTTTTTCTGCCCCGCTTCGCTCATGTCCATGCCCAGCGCCGCCGGGCTTGCCGCGGCACTGGAGGTAGAGACGCTGCCCACCGATACCCGCGTGGTGGCCAGGTTGCCGTTTTCGTCCACAGGCAGCACGGCGGCCCCCAGCATGTCGGCGGCAAAAATAGCGTCGGCTATGGCGCAGGCCGCCTTGTTCCGCTGTATGGCGTCCCCGCGCACGGTAAAGGCCCGTTCAAAGGCCAGCAGTTCCTCCTCCGCGCGCAGGGCGTAGCGGGGGAACTCCGCCTCGGGGATGCTCTCCCCGAGGTAGGCACCGATATAAAATTCATAGTCTGGCGCCGCCATAGCCCTCACCTCCTATTCTGCGGCGGGCGGTTCGTCTGTGGGTGGTTCCTCCGGGGGGGCCTCTGCCCCTTCCGGCGGGACGGGCGGCTCTTCTTTTGCGCCGCCCCTGTCATCATCCCCGCGCTTTTTCTCACTGGCAGGCTTACCTCTCTTAGGGGCAGGCTTGCCGCCCGGCTTTTCGGCAGGGGGCTTCTCCCCCTCCACACCGTAGCCCAGGCCCTCTAAATACCCCGCCAGAGCCACATCATTTGTCTCGGCCACGCCATCTGCAAAGTGCAGGCCGTAGCCATCCCCCGTATACCCTTTCACGGGTGCAAAAATTTTCATCTGTTTCTCTCCTCCTATGCCACTTTTATTTTTGCCAGTGCGGCAGCGGATTTGGTGGATTTCAACACCGCCGCGGCCACCATCTCCACCTCGCCCGTTTTCACAGCGCCGGGCTCGGTCATGTCGGGCAGGTAGATTTCTGGGGCAGTCACGCCATCAGGAGTGATGGCATGCACGCCGTCCAGCCCCAGCCGCATCATGTACAGGCTGGTCAGCCCGCCCGTAATCGGGATGATGGGGTTTGTGGTGCCGGGCTTGTCGCCCATCTCCATGATGGTGGTGTTCCCATACTTTACTATCTCCGTGCCCAGCTCGCTCTTGGTCTGCTGGAACTGGGTGCTAAAGTCCGCGATGCTCTGGAAGGCCGCAAACAACGGGCGGTTCACCGCCATGATGCTAGGCGCGCCGTCCATCAGCGCAATGGTCTGCCGCACTTCATACAAAAACAGTTCCCAGTTGGCCTTGATGGCCGCAGCGCTGGAAATATCAATGGGGTCTGTGGGGCTGCGCTCAGTGGAGCTTCCCTTCACAGCCTTGTTGATACCGTCAAAGGACGCGGCATCCACGCCGGAATCCCCGTTGATAAACCAGTCGTTGAATAGTGCGGCAGTGGCTTGGCTTTTTTGTTTCAGTTGGAAGTCCACCAGGTCCAGCACCTGCCGCTCGTGCTTTTTCAGAGCTCGGTCAATCTGGAAGGAGCCGCCGAAAATCTTTGCCGTCACGGTCACCTGCTTGGTGGCAGCCTCCTGCGGGGTGTACTCGCTGTTAATAGCGCGGCCAGCCGCGGTGGGCAGGGTGGTCACCCGGTTGTAGGTGTAGGTGAAGGACTCCCCACCCTGCGGCTTCATGATGTCATCCCACACCATCACGTCCAGCAGGGGGGATTTGCGGAATTCGTCAATCACATCATTGGTCAGTTTGTCCTGCGAAAGTTCTTTCGCCTGGGCCAGTGTAAAGGGCATTTAACTCATCCTTTCTTTGTGGGGAACATTCGTTCCCGTATGCTGTCTCTTGCGGTTTTTTCGGCGCCGCCCAGCAGGGCCGCGCCCCCAGTACCCGCTGCGCCGGGGAAGGGCGGCGGGGCAGGGCTTGCTACAGGAAAATCGGCCAGCGCGGCGTCCATGGCCTTTGCAAAGTCGGTTTCCGCCTCTGGGTAGCTGGCCGCCAGGGCCACATACTTCTCCGCTTTGTCGGCGGGCACACCTTTACCAACTGCCATAAACCGGCGCTCCATCTTCTCTTTTTCTGCTTCCGCCTTTTCCGCCCGTCCCTTTTCCTTGGCCACCTCGGCCCGCACGGCCTCCATGGCCTGCTCCGGGGTCTGCTGTTTGGCTTTCCAGTCCTCGGTCATCTGATTCACAGTCTCGGGGTCCAGGCCGTTTTGCAGCAGCATGCTACGGAACACTCCGGCCATCTTCTTTTCAGCGGCCTCGGCGGCCTTTTCAGCGGCTTTTTGCGCCAAAGCCTCCACATCTGCATTTCCCGCCGCAGGGGGCGTGTTTCCCGGCGCCGGGGCCGGTGGTGGCGCCGCAGGGGGGTTACCCTGCGGGTTTTGCTTGTTTTGCTGGTTTTGTTCGCCTTGCTGGTTCTGTGTGTTTTGGTCTCCCATAGTAAAGTCCTTTCCCGCTTTGCAGCGTTCCGTTTTCTGGCCGTCGCCGTGTTTTGGGCATAAAAATAGCACCCTGCCAAAAGGCAAGATGCTAGGTTTATTGTGGTTTTATGCGGCTACTCTATTACGAACTGGTTTAGTTCCCGTATAGTCATGTCCTGCGGCTCAATATTCTTTTCCTTGCAGTGCGCCATCATCTTGCGGTAATCATAGTGCACCTCGGTGGCAGGAATAGCCGACACAAAACCGCCCGCTTTTTCTGCGGCATCATCCAGTTCCCGCATGGCCTGCAACTCTTTCTCTGACATGGCTATTCTCCATCCCTAAAGTAGGTATACTTCGGCTATCTCCTCATCGTAGGCTCC
>CAYYLW010000176.1:0-4770 GCA_964472465.1 uncultured Oscillospiraceae bacterium
CGCCGCGCGGCCAGACCTCGCATAAACACGCAAAAGTATTATATAATAGGCGTGGGGGTTTTTCAAGGGTATGCGGGAAACCCGAAAAAACAGATGGAACCACGTGTGTCTTTCCGCCCGGTAGGGGCGGCGAAAACGCGCGTACAACAATGAATGGGAAAGCATGGGGGTGGCATATATGGCAGAGCATGAACGTGTGGGACCGGTGGTGGGCATTGTGTGCGAGTACAATCCCTTCCACCGGGGGCACGCCTGGATGATTGAGGAACTGCGCGGCCGTGGGGCGGAGACGGTGGTGTGCGTGATGAGCGGGCCTTTTGTGCAAAGGGCGGAGGCGGCCTGCCTACCCAGCCATCTACGCGCCCGTGCGGCACTCCTAGGAGGAGCCGATTTGGTATTCCGTCTCCCGCTGCCCTGGGCCTGTGCCTCGGCAGAGGGCTTTGCCAGAGGGGCGGTGGGGCTGCTGGCTGCCCTGGGCTGTGTGGACACTTTGGCTTTTGGGGCGGAAACGGCCTCCACCACCCTTCTGGCTGAGGTGGCGGCACTGCTGGTGAGCGGTGCTTTTCAAGAGGTGCTGGCTTTGGAGCTGGAGGGGGGTGGCAGCTTTGCGTCCGCCAGGGCCAAAGCCGCCGCAAAGCTGATGCCCAATGCCGATAAAATCTTGGCCAGCCCCAACAACATCTTGGGGGTGGAGTACTGTAAATCCCTGTACCAGGGCTTCCCGGCGTTACGGAGCAGGGGCCTGGGCAGCCTGCCTGCTCCACTGGCGCTGCGGCGCACTGGCGCCGCACATGATGGCGGCCCGGAGAAGGGCATAGCCTCCGCCAGCTGGCTACGGGCAGAGAGGGAACGGCGAGGGAGCGAGGCGCTGGAGGGGTATGTGCCCCCCGCCTGCCAGAGGCTGTATGCCAAAGCGGAAAAAGAGGGGGCCTGGCTGGATGCGGGGCGCTTTGAGATGATGATGCTCTCCCGCCTCCGAGGGCTTACCGCGGCGCAGCTGGCTGCCTGCCCCAGTGCGGGGGAGGGGCTGGAAAACCGCCTGCTTTCGGCCATCCGGCAAGCCAGCGGGCTAAAGGAGCTGTATGCGCTGGCCAAAACAAAGCGTTTCGCACACTCTCGCGTGCGGAGATTGGCCCTCTCGGCCGCGCTGGGGATACCCGCAGAGACCCCGGACATGCCGCCCTTTTTGCATCTAATGGCGGCCAGCGCCAGGGGCTTTTCCCTGCTGAAGCGGGCCGGAAAAACGGCGGTTTTGCCTATGGATACCTCGCTTGTGAAACTGGCCAAAACCGGGCCGGGGGCCACGCAGCTGGCCGCGCTGGAGGCCAGGGCAGAGGACCTTCATGCCCTGTGCCGCCACAGCCCTTCACCGGGCGGCGGGGTTTTCACAAACCCGGTGCAGACATTGCGCTGAGGGTTTTGCCATACAGGTGGCATTTGTGATAGAATGACTGCGGGGGACTATTGACGGCTTCAAGGAGAGGGCATGAAAGTGGAAAGTAAAGCGGATGTTTTGCAAGCGTATGCGCGTTTTATGGTGCGCACGGCGGTGAACTTGCAACCGGGGCAGACATTGATTATCAACAGCCCCATAGAGACGGCGGCCTTCGCCCGCCTTTGCGCTGAAGAGGCTTTTGCCGGTGGTGCGCGGGATGTTGCCGTGCACTATGGGGATGAGCAGCTCTCCCGCATACGGTTGCGGGAGGCTAGTTTTGCCGCTTTGGAAGATGTGAAACCCTGGTATTTGCGCAGCTACCTGGACTATGTGGAGGGGGAAGGCGACGCAGCGGTGCTGAGCATTTATGCACGCAACCCAGAGATTTACAAGGGCCTGGATGGCACCAAAGTGGACCGGGCGGGCCTGGCACAGGAGTGTGCCCTGAAGGCTTGGCGGGAGCTGGTGATGGCGAACCGTTTGCAGTGGAGCATCGCCTCTATACCCACGCCCTCTTGGGCGAAGCGTGTGTTTCCGGAAAAGACTGAAGAGGAAGCCGTGGAAGCGCTGTGGCAGGCCATCTTCACCGTGTGCCGTGTGGGGGGTGAAACCAGCCCCGAGGCCGCTTGGGCACAGCATGCCAAAAGCGCGGAAAGGCGCATAGAAAAGCTGCATGCTATGCATCTGGCCGCCCTGCATTTGAAAAGCCAAAACGGAACCGATTTACACGTGGGCCTGGCAGAAAATTTTCTGTTTGCCGGTATTCAGGAAGAAAGCACGCAAGGTGTTCCCTTTTTTGCCAATGTGCCCAGCGAAGAGGTGTTTACCGCGCCCCATAGCCAGCGTGTGGAGGGGGTGGTGAAAAGCAGCCTGCCCTATGTATACAACGGCAATCTTATCGAGGGGGTTTTTCTGCGTTTTGAGGCGGGAAAGGTAGTGGAGTACTCGGCCGAGAAGGGCAGTGAGTATCTGGAGCAGATGATGAGTGCCGACGAGGGCGCAAGACGGCTGGGGGAGATAGCCCTGGTGCCGGCGTCCAGCCCGGTGCGTAAAACGGGCATCCTGTTTTACAACACATTGTTCGACGAAAACGCCGCCTGCCACATTGCCCTGGGCAAGGGCTACCCCAGCAACATACGCGGTGGCGAGGCCATGGATGAGGCCGCGCTACAAGCCTGCGGGCTGAATGACAGCCTCATCCATGAGGACATCATGGTGGGTACGGCCGACATGGATATTACGGGCATCACCCAAACGGGGGAAGAGGTGCCGGTGTTTGTGAATGGCGAATGGGCCTTCTGATACCCTTTTGAAGCTCTGGCGAAACCGGAAACAATAGACGTGGCCAAGGGCAGCTCTTGCTGTGCATGGCCACGTTTTTCCTTTTGGGGCGGCAATTCTGGCCTGGGCCAGAGCCGTGGGCTGGAAAAAGCCCAGCGGCCACCCAGCGGGGCCCACTGTACGGCGGGGAGAAATTGTTGTATTTGCCAGACGGGTTTGCTATAATCTGTATTTAGGCGCGTATATAAACCTAAATGGGCGAAAGAGAGGGGGGCGATGATGCAGGCAAAGCGGGTGACCATTTTTGCAGGGCACTATGGTAGCGGTAAGACCAATTTGGCGCTAAACTATGCGTTTTGGCTCAAACGGCAACAGGAGAAGGTTCTGCTGTGTGATTTGGACATCGTGAACCCCTATTTCCGCACGGCAGATTCCAAAGATAAGCTGGAAAGGGGAGGTATCAGGCTCATCACCTCCCCCTATGCCAACACCAATGTGGAAATTCCGGCTTTTCCGGCCGATACCCAGGCCGTGTTTGATGACTTGGCCGCCTATGCTGTGATAGACCTGGGGGGCGATGAACGCGGTGCGCTGGCCCTGGGACGGTTTTCCAAGCGGATTTTGCAGGAGGGGAACTACGAGATGCTACTGGTGGCGAACCCCTTTCGCCCCCTCACGGGAACCATAGAGGGGCTACGGGAGATTGTGCAAGAGATAGAGGCGGCGGCCAAGGTGCCTTTCACCGGGCTTGTGAACAATGCAAACCTGGGAGGAGAAACCAGCCTGGCGGATATTTGCGATAGCCTGCCCTATGCCAAAGAGGCGGCCGCGGCCCTGGGGCTTCCGCTGCGCATGACGGCGGTTCGCAGCACACTGCTGCCAGGGGAAGAACTAGCCCAGCTTGAAAGCGAGAGCGAAGTGTTCCCCATAGATATTTTTGAAAAACCCAATTGGGTGATATAGAAGCTGTTTTATAGGCTGGAAGGCTGTTTTTGTGTATAAAATTTACAGAAACATAGAGGGAGAGAGAATGGCAAAGGTAACATTTTTGCAGGATAGCTGCAAGGGATGCGGGCTGTGTGTAGAGGCCTGCCCCAAAAAAATTGTGGCTCTGGAAAGCCACAAAATCAACGCAAAGGGTTTTCACCCAGCCGGCGTGGAGAAGATGGATGAGTGTATCGGCTGCGGGTTTTGCGGTACCATGTGCCCCGATGCGGTAATCACGGTGGAAAAATAGAGGAATGGGAGATACAGCAAAATGAGCAAAAAAGTTTTGATGAAAGGCAATGAAGCCATTGCCGAGGGGGCCATCATGGCGGGCTGCCGCCACTATTTCGGCTATCCCATCACCCCGCAAACCGAAATTGCGGCCTATATGGCCAAGCGCATGCCCAAAGTGGACGGCTGCTTTTTGCAGGCCGAGAGCGAAGTGGCCTCCATCAATATGGTCATCGGCGCTTCGGCCGCGGGGAAACGCACCATGACCAGTTCTTCCAGCCCGGGTATCGCGCTGAAAAGCGAGGGCCTTTCCTACCTGGCAGGCTGCGACCTGCCCGCCGTGGTGGTGAATATCCAGCGCGGGGGCCCTGGCCTTGGCGGTATTCAGCCCTCTCAGGCAGATTATTTCCACGCCACCAAGGGCGGCGCGCACGGCGATTTTTACATGATTGTGCTGGCCCCCAGCAGCGTGCAGGAGATGCTGGACTGCGCCTACGACGCTTTCGACCTGGCCGATAAATACCGTATGACGGTGATGATACTGGGCGACGGCGTGCTGGGGCAGATGATGGAACCGATAGATGTGACGCCAAAGCCTGCGGTGAATCTGCCAGAAAAAGATTGGGCCCTCACCGGCAGTAAGGGCAAGCGCAAAACCAACCTTGTCAATTCCCTCTACCTCACCCCCGAGGAACTGGAAGACCTGGTGATGAAACGGTTTGAGCGCTATGCCGAGATTGAGGAAAACGAAGTGCGCTACGATGAATATTTGCTGGACGATGCCGAGGTGGTGGTGGTGGCCTATGGCGCGCCCAGCCGCATTGCCAAAAACGCCA